>JBDTMW010000014.1:0-15785 GCA_039934065.1 Actinomycetota bacterium
GTCTCGGCGTCGCAGAACTGTGGGAACTCGGTCGCGACGTGCTGAACCGGGCAATGTCCCTGGCACAGCTGCACGCCGGCCAAGGGAGTCCCCTGTCCGACAGGTCGGGTGGACGCCGCAAAGCCATCGGTGATCAGCGCGGCTGCGAGCGCGTCGGCCCGTGCACTGACGTCGTCGCCGGCTGCGGCGAGCTGGACGGAATACCGCCGTTCGAGGTCGGCGCTGCGCTCGCGGGCGAACTCGCCCACCGCCTCAGCTCCGGCGTGCTCGGCGAGAAAACGAAGTGCTGAGGTGGCCACGTCGTCGTAGTCGCTGTTCATGCCGGCGTGGCCTGCCGCTGACAGGATGTATGAGCGGGCGGGCCGGCCCCGACCGCGACCAGCGGAACCGGCGGTGGCGGGCTCACGCTCCTCGATGGCGCCTTGCTCGGCGAGCACGTCAAGGTGTCGGCGGACGGCAGCGGGCGTCAGGCCCAGACGTGAGGCGAGGTCGCCCGCAGTGATCGGGCCGTCCTCGGAGATGGTCTGCCGGACCCGGTCCCTGGTTCGGGCATCCAGGACGTGCGGTCCGGGGTTGGACCCGTCCGCACAGCCTGAAACGTGTTGGTCAGCGATAAACACAACAATAGTGTGACCTAATTCAGCAGCGCAACTCAAGTAAGGGTTGCCTAACTACCATCGAGGCACGCTTGTCATGCCAGCCTCGTCGCTTTCATGTCCTAGACTCCGCCCGTGACCGAGGCCGTGACTGTGCGCGATCTCGCCAAGCGATTTGGCGCAACCACTGCCCTTGCGGGCATGACATGGACCGCTCGCCATGGGCGCGTGACCGCGATGCTCGGGCCCAACGGCGCAGGCAAGACGACGACCATCGAATGCGCTGAGGGCCTGCAGCGCCCGGACTCAGGCGAGGTCCGCGTCCTGGGGGTCGACCCCTGGAAGGCCGGCGCCGACCATCGCGCCCGCGTCGGGGTCATGTTGCAGGACGGTGGACTGCCCAACGCCACCAAGCCCGTACGCCTGCTGCGCCACCTCGCCGCGTTCCATCAGCCACCTGCCGATGTGGACGCCCTCGTGGACCGGCTCGGCATCGGCTCCTTCAGCGGCACGACGGTGCGCCGGCTGTCCGGCGGGCAGAGGCAGCGAGTCGCTCTCGCCGCCGCGCTGGTGGGCAAGCCGGAGGTCGCCTTCCTGGACGAGCCGACGGCCGGTCTGGACCCACACGCCCGGCTGGAGGTCTGGGACCTGGTGCGCGAGACCCGGGACACCGGCTGCGCCGTCATCGTCACGACCCACTCCTTCGAGGAAGCGGAACGCCTGGCCGACCACATCGTCATCGTCAACCAGGGTCGCGTCGTCGCACATGGAAGCCTCGCCGAGCTGACCGCCGAACGCTCGCTCGAGGACGTCTACTTCTCCCTCACGCGTGAGTCAGCCCGATGAACACGGCCGCGCCCGCACGCAGCCGGGTCCTCGCACAGGCCCGCTTCGAGACGGGCACCCTGCTGCGCAACGGCGAGCAGCTGCTGGTGGCCCTCGTGCTGCCGGCGATGGCTCTGGTGGGATTGGCGGTCAGCCACTCCCCCTCACTCGGCGCCGGACGCCGTATCGACCTGGCCGTCCCGGGGGTGCTGGCCCTCGCCGTGATCTCCACGGCCTTCACCGGCCAAGCCATCTCGACAGGCTTCGACCGCAGGTATGGCGTGCTGCGCCTCCTTGGCGTCAGTCCGCTGGGTCGCCACGGACTGCTCGTCGCGAAAGCGTTGGCGGTGTTGAGCATCGAGCTCCTGCAGGGGGTCGTGATCGGCGGCCTGGGTTTGGCGCTGGGTTGGCACCCACAGTGGATGGGCCTGTTCGCAGGCACACTCGTCGCGCTGATCGGCAGCTGGGCGTTCGTCGCGCTTGCCCTGCTTCTTGCCGGCTCGCTCCGCGCCGAGGGCGTACTGGCGCTGGCCAACCTGATCTGGATCGCGCTGCTTGGCCTGGGGGGCGTGATCGTCCCGCGTACCCAGATGCCGGCAGGTCTCTCCCACCTCGCGGCAGTCCTGCCGTCCGGCGCACTGGGGGACGGTTTACGCGAGGCCTTCATCCACGGGCAGATGGCAGGCATGCCGCTGCTGGTCCTGGTCGCGTGGGGAGCCGTGGCGACGGCCTTGGCGTCACGCACGTTCCGCTGGAGCGACTGAGGGACTCAGCGCCCCACCGACCCTGCGATCGGAGGTGAGTGCACTGGCCTCTAGCCTCGTCGGGTGCCTGACTCCACGACAACGAACCCCTGGCTCCGACGTGTCCTCCTGGTCAACCTGATCCTCGAGATCGGCATCGTCGTCACGGGCGGGCTGGTGCGCCTGACCGGTTCAGGTCTCGGCTGCCCGACCTGGCCCCAGTGCGTCCCGGGATCGTTCACCCCGGTGCCAGAGCAGGCGCAGGGGTTTCACAAGCTCATCGAGTTCGGGAACCGGTCTCTCACCGGTGTCGTCAGTATCGCGGCGCTGCTGGTGATCGTCGCAGTATGGCGGTGGGCACCCGGTCGCCGCCGGTGGGCACCCGGTCGCCCCGCTCTGCTCCGGATCTCGGTCTTGCCGCTCGTCGGCGTCCTGTTGCAGGCAGTCCTTGGCGGCATCACCGTACTGACTGGTCTGAACCCGGCGCTCGTGGCCGCCCACTTCCTCGCCTCGATGGTCCTGGTCTCGCTGTCCGCCTACCTGCTGTATCGCGTGGGCGAGGGTGACGATGCCCCCGTCGCATTGGTGCGCAAGGAAATCCGGCTACTGGCGAGGGCCACCGTTGTGCTTGGGGTGATCATCCTGATGCTCGGCACGATGGTGACCGGGTCTGGTCCGCACTCAGGTGATGCCGCAACACCGCGGTTCGGGTTCGACCCACGAACGATCTCGTGGCTGCACGCCGACACCGTGATGCTGTTCGTCGGACTCGTCGTCGCCGTTCTCCTGGCCGTGCACCTGACAGCGCCCGACCCGCGACCTCGCCGGGTCTGGCACGCGGTCCTCGGAATCACCGTGTTGCAGGGCCTCGTCGGATACACGCAGTACTTCACCGGTCTGCCCGAGGTGCTGGTGATGGTCCACATGCTCGGCGCCAGCCTGCTTGCGGTCTCGCTCACCTACGGCCTCCTGAGCCTGCGCCGCCGCTGAGCCGGCGCCGCCGCTGACGACCTGGTCAGAGAGCGAGGTGTAGCAGCGGGTCCACGGCGACAGCGAGGAACAGGATCGTCAGGTAGCTGATCGAGAAGTGGAACAGCCGCATCGGCTTCAGGGAGGCGACACCGACGTTGTCGTCAGATTTCGCGCGGGTCAGGAGCCGGTGCGCCTCGAGCAGGAACACGCCACCTGAGAGAACGGCCGCGACCACGTAGATCCAGCCCATCGAGGCGACAGGGATCAACGTCAGGGACATGGCAACGGTCGCCCAGCTGTAGAGCACGACCTGACGAGCGACTCCCACGTCGTGAGTCACCACGGGGAGCATCGGCACTCCAGCGGCTTCGTACTCCTCCTTGAAGCGCATCGACAACGGCCAGTAGTGCGGAGGCGTCCACAGGAAGATGGTCAGGAAGAGAACGAGTGCAGGCCAGTCAAGGGAGTTGGTGACCGCAGCCCAGCCGATCAGCACCGGCATACAGCCGGCGACTCCACCCCACACGATGTTCTGGGAGGTGCGGCGCTTGAGCACCATCGTGTACAGGCCGACGTAGAGCACGATGGCACCCAGGGAGAGCGCCGCCGAGAGCCAGTTCACCAAGAGCCCGAGCCACAGTGTCGAGGCCACGGCAAGCACCGCGCCAAAACGTATGGCGGCCGACGGGGAGATCGCACCAGTGACCAGCGGCCGGTTCTTGGTGCGGTGCATGAGGGCGTCGATATCGCGGTCCAGATAGCAGTTCAGGGTGTTGGCGGCGCCGGCGGACAACGCGCCACCGACCAGAGTCGCGACGATCAGCCACAGCGAGGGCAACCCGCGCTGGGCAAGGAACATCGTCGGGAATGTGGTGACCAGCAGCAGCTCGATGATGCGTGGCTTGGTCAGGGCCAGATAGTGGGCCGCGGTCTGGCCCCAGCGCGGCTGACCGGGCACGACCGATGAAGGATCGGTGCATGGCTCAAGAGAAGTCACGGCGTCCTTGGAGTGCGATATGGAACGGGTTCGAAACCGGCGGTGACGGGGCACCCATGGCATTGGGAAGTCTAGCGCCGCTGGCTGCTTGCGCAGGGCTTCGAACTCGACGCTAGACACCCACACTGTCGAGATAGGGTCGATCCGTGACCGACCAGAGCACGACCAACGCTGACCAGAGCCCGACCAGTGCGGACCAGGGCGTCACGAGCGGGAGCCGAGACTCATCGCTGGCCGCGCCCATCGCCACGGTCGCCGGATGGGGCGACCTCGATGTGCGGGCCGTCGACACCGCTCGACTGCTTGCGGCCGACGCCGTCCAGAAAGCAGGGAACGGCCACCCCGGCACCGCCATGAGCCTGGCTCCGCTGGCCTACCTGCTCTACCAGAACGTGATGCGTCACGATCCCGCCGACCCGCAGTGGCTCGGGCGTGACCGCTTCGTCCTGTCCTGCGGCCACTCGAGCCTGACCCAGTACGTCCAGCTGTACTTGTCGGGTTACGGACTCGAGCTAGATGACCTGAAGTCCTTGCGCACGTGGGGATCTCTGACCCCGGGACACCCTGAGGTCCATCACACCAAGGGCGTCGAGATCACCACCGGGCCGCTCGGCTCCGGACTCGCCTCGGCTGTGGGCATGGCGATCGCCCAGCGCCGCCAGCGGGGTCTGCTGGACCCTGACGCTGCTCCCGGCAAGAGCCCGTTCGACCACCACGTCTACGTGGTCGCCTCCGACGGCGACATCATGGAGGGCGTATCGCACGAAGCCTGTGCCCTGGCCGGGCACCAGGAGCTCGGCAACCTCACCCTCATCTACGACCAGAACCACATCTCGATCGAGGACGACACCAACATCTCGTTCTCCGAGGACGTGGGCAAACGCTACGAGGCGTATGGCTGGCACGTCGTCACCGTCGACTGGCGCCGCAGCTGGAGCGATGGCATCGACGCCGGCAAGAGAGGCGGCTACGTCGAGGACATCGACGCACTGCTCGCAGCGATCGAGAGTGGCAGGACGGTCACCAGCAAGCCGACGCTGGTGATCCTCAAGACGGTCATCGCCTGGCCTACGCCCACCAAGCAGAACACCGGCGAGTCGCACGGCTCGGCACTGGGCGACCAGGAGATCGAGGCCACCAAGATCCTGCTGGGCTTCGACCCGGCACAGACCTTCGAGGTCGACGACGCTGTGATTGCCCATGCCCGTGAGGTCATGGCTCGCGGACGGACCGCGCATACCGAGTGGGACAAGGTGTATGCCGACTGGCGGGCTTCACACTCCGAACGCGCGTCCTTGCTGGACCGCCTGGTCAAACGGGAGCTACCGGCGAACTTCGCGGCAGCGTTCCCCGTGTTCCCCGCCGACCCCAAGGGCCTCGCGACGCGCGCTGCCTCCGGCAAGGTCCTGAGTGCGCTGGCCGACCTCATGCCCGAGCTCTGGGGCGGATCGGCCGACCTGGCCGGCTCCAACAACACGACCATGGCGGGGGCGCCCAGCTTCATCCCCGCCGGCAAACAGACTCAGGAGTGGAAGGGTGGCCCCTATGGCCGGACGCTGCATTTCGGCATCCGCGAGCTCGGCATGGGCTGCATCCTGAACGGGATCACCCTCGAGGGACTCACCCGCGCCTACGGCGGCACCTTCCTGGTGTTCTCGGACTACATGCGCCCGGCGGTCCGACTTGCCGCTCTCCAGAAGCTGCCGGTGACGTTCGTCTGGACCCACGACTCCATCGGTCTGGGCGAGGATGGACCGACCCACCAGCCGATCGAGCACCTGGCCGCCCTGCGCGCCATGCCAGGCCTGAACGTCGTCCGACCCTGCGATGCCAACGAGACCTCGGTGGCATGGCGCACCATCCTGGAGCAGACCGACCACCCCGCGGGGCTGGTCCTGTCCCGGCAGAACGTCCCGACCCTGGACCGCGAGACCCTCGGGTCAGCCGAGGGCACCGCCAAAGGCGCCTACATGCTGGCCGAGGGCACAGGAGGCTCAACGGGGCCGCGTCCTCACGTGATCCTGATCGCGACCGGATCCGAGGTCAGCATCGCTCTTGAGGCACGCGAAACCCTTGAGTCGCAAGGGGTTTCCACCCGGGTCGTGTCCATGCCATGCCGCGAGTGGTTCGACGCACAGGACAAGAGCTACCGCGACGAAGTCCTCCCGCCTAACGTCCGGGCCCGTGTGAGCGTCGAGGCCGGCGTGTCGATGGGCTGGCGCGAGGTCGTCGGGGACGTCGGCCGCATCATCAGCATCGACCACTACGGCGCCTCCGCCGACGGCGAGACGCTGTTCCGAGAGTTCGGCATCACCCCTGCTGCCGTGGTGGCAGCAGCCCGCGAATCCATGGCCGCTGCCGGTCAATGAGATGAAGGACAACAACATGCGGATCAACAACATGCGGGGCGATAGCAATGAGTGACCACCTCAAGGAACTGTCCGCATTGGGCGTGTCCATCTGGCTCGACGACCTGAACCGCCCGCTGATCGCCAGCGGCGGACTTCAGAAGCTCATCGACACCAGCAGCGTCGTCGGTGTCACCACCAATCCCTCGATCTTCGCCGCGGCCCTGTCCCAGGGTGACGCCTATGGCGAACAGGTCACCAAGCTGGCCACCGCGGGCAAGACCGTGGACGAGGCAGTGTTCGCCCTGACCACCGAGGACGTCCGCAACGCCTGCGACATCCTGCTCCCGGTCTATCGGGCCACCGGTGGCCAGGACGGCCGGGTCTCCATCGAGGTGGACCCCCGCCTGGCGCATGAAACGGCCTTGAGCATCGAGCAGGCCAAGGAGCTCCATGCCGCCGTTGACCGCCCCAACGTGCTGATCAAGATCCCGGCCACCGTCGAGGGCCTGCCGGCCATCTCGCAGACCCTGGCCGAGGGCATCAGCGTCAACGTGACCCTGATCTTCTCCCTGGACCGCTATCGCGGTGTGATGAACGCCTTCCTGACCGGGCTCGAACAGGCCCATCTGAGTGGCCTGGACCTCTCCCAGATCCACTCCGTCGCATCTTTCTTCGTCAGCCGCGTCGACACCGAGATCGACAAGCGCCTCGATGCCATCGGCACCGACGAGGCCACCGCGCTCAAGGGCAAGGCCGGCGTCGCCAATGCGCGACTGGCCTACCAGGCCTACGAAGAGGTCTTCTCGACCCCGCGTTGGGCAAGCCTCGAGGCCGAGGGCGCGCACAAGCAGCGTCCCCTGTGGGCATCCACGGGAGTCAAGAATCCGGCATACATGGACACGATGTATGTCGTGGACCTCGCGGCGCCCAACACGGTCAACACGATGCCGACCAAGACCATGCAGGCCGTAGCCGACCATGGCGAGATCATCGGCGACCAGGTCACCGGCAACTACGACGACGCCCGAAACGTGCTGGACGCACTCGAACGTCTCGGCATCCCCTATGCAGACGTCGTAGACGTGCTCGAGCACGAGGGCGTTGACAAGTTCGCGAAGTCCTGGGCAGAACTGCTGTCCGACGTACAGCGCGAGCTCACCAAGGCCATCCAATGACCACGGTGGGCCTGGGTGTCCTGGCTTCGGGGCCGGCTGCCGACGCGGTGGCCCGGCAGGTGCCGCAGCTCGTCGCAGACGAGTTCGCGAGCAAGCTGTTTGCCAAGGACGCCACGCTGTGGGGGCCCGCCGCCGAGTCCGAGTCTGCGATCCGCCTCTCGTGGGTCACCCTCGGCCGTACCTCACGACCCCTCGTCGGGGAGATCGCGGCTCTGCGCGACCACCTGGCTGAGCAAGGCGTCGACCACGTCGTCCTGTGCGGCATGGGCGGCTCGTCGCTGGCGCCCGAGGTCATCTGCGCCACTGCCGGCGTCGAGCTCACGGTGCTGGACTCCTCAAGCCCTGACACCGTTCGGGCCGCACTCGCCGATCGGCTCGACCGTGCCGTCGTCGTGGTCTCGAGCAAGTCCGGTTCCACCATCGAGACCGACTCCCAGCGCCGCGCCTTCGAGGCTGCGTTCACCCGTGCCGGGATCGACCCGACTCAGCGCATCGTCATCGTCACCGACCCGGGCAGCCCGCTGGACAAGGACGCCCGCGCGGCCGGATATCGCGTGATCAATGCTGACCCGAACGTCGGCGGACGCTACTCGGCCCTGACTGCGTTCGGCCTCGTTCCCAGTGGTCTGGCCGGCGTCGACCTCGAGCAGCTCCTCGATGAGGCCGAATCCGTCACCGACCTGCTGGCCGACGACGACGAGGCGAACCCCGCGCTTCAGCTTGGAGCCGCCATTGCCGGCACCGAGCCCTTGCGCGACAAGCTCGTCCTGCTCGAAGACGGTTCCGGCATCACCGGATTCGCCGACTGGGCTGAGCAGCTGATCGCCGAGAGCACGGGCAAGAACGGCACCGGAGTGTTGCCGGTCGTCGTCCGCGATGACGTGGACAACCCAGCGCCCGAGGTCGATAACCCTTCCAGCGACATCACCGTAGCCCGGCTGGTTGCCGACGTTGCGGACGTCGTCGTGGTTGACGAAGGAGACGCCGACAGCACCGGCGATGCCCCGTTCGGCACCGATGACTCGCGTTCTCAGGTACAGGTCAGCGGCTCCCTCGGGGCCCAGCTGTTGCTGTGGGAGGTTGCCACCGCTGCTGCCGGCCGGATCCTCGGAATCAACCCCTTCGACCAGCCCGATGTGGAGAGCGCCAAGAAGGCGGCGCGCGGGCTGCTCGACGCCACCGACGTCGAGCCAGACCCTGCCGCGTTCCACGAGGGCGCTATCGAGGTGCGCACTCTTGGCGGCGACTGGCTCGGCAATGCCACGACCGTCGCCGGCGCTCTGGACTCGCTGCTCTCAGCACTGGACCAGGATCATGGCTACGTTGCCGTCATGGCCTATCTCGACCGGCTCGCCGACGCGCCTCTGGCCGACGCTCGCCGAGCCATTGCCAGCCGCACCGGACGCCCCACCACCTTCGGGTGGGGGCCCCGTTTCCTTCACTCCACAGGGCAGTTCCACAAGGGCGGTCCAGCCACCGGCGTCTATCTTCAGATCACGACGGCACCACTGCAGGACCTTGCCATCCCGGGTCGCGAGTTCACGTTCGGGGACTTCATCGCGGCTCAGGCCGGCGGCGACGCACAGGTCCTGGCCGACCACGGTCGCCCCGTGCTACGCCTGCATCTGACTGACCACGATGCTGGCCTGGCGCAGCTGACCCGGGCCCTTGACCTCGACCTCGACCTCGACCGACAAGCCGGACACGGCAACGGCTCCGCCGACAACGAGTCCGAATGAGCCCAAGCCGGGTCACCCGCGAGCTGAACCCGTTGCGCGACCCCCGGGACAAGCGCCTGCCTCGAATCGCCGGCCCCTGTGCCGTGGTGCTCTTCGGCGTCACCGGAGATCTCGCGACCAAGAAGATCATGCCGGCCATCTATGACCTGATGAACCGCGGACTGTTGCCCAGCGGCTTCAGCCTGGTCGGGTTCGCACGCCGCGACTGGGCCCATGAGGACTTCCGCAAGATCGTCGGCGAAGCCGTCCGCGCCCATGCCCGCACACCCTTCCGCGAAGAGGTGTGGCAAAACCTTGCCGAGGGAATCCGTTTCGTCCAAGGCACGTTCGACGACGAGACGGCATTTGACCACCTGCGTGAGACCCTGCAGGACCTCGACACAGAGCGGGGGACCAGCGGCAACCACGCCTTCTACCTCTCGATCCCACCGGAGTTCTTCGCCACGGTGTGCAAGCAGCTTCACCGCGCCGGCCTGAGCCAGGACGAAGCGGGTGCGTGGCGTCGAGTGGTGATCGAGAAGCCGTTCGGTCACGACCTGAAGAGCGCCCGCGAGCTGAACTCGCTCGTCGGGGCGGTTTTCGCCCCGGACTCGGTCTTCCGGATCGACCACTACCTGGGCAAGGAGACGGTCCAGAACATCCTGGCGCTGCGCTTTGCCAACCAGATCTTCGAGCCGCTGTGGAACGCCCACTACGTCGACCACGTACAGATCACGATGGCCGAGGACATCGGCATCGGCGGCCGCGCGGGATACTACGACGGCATCGGCGCTGCACGCGACGTCATCCAGAACCACCTGCTCCAGCTGCTGGCGCTGACCGCGATGGAAGAACCGGTCTCCTTCCAGGCATACGACGTGCGCGCTGAGAAGGAAAAGGTCCTCTCGGCGGTACGACTGCCCCACAGTCTGGCGAAGTCCACCGCGAGCGGTCAGTACGTCCAGGGATGGCAGGGCGGCGAGCAGGTCGTCGGCTACCTCGAGGAGGGCGGCGTGAAGGCGAGCTCCACCACCGAGACCTTTGCCGCGCTCAAGCTCGAGATCGACACCCGCCGCTGGGCGGGAGTCCCCTTCTACCTGCGGACCGGCAAACGACTGGGCAAGAGGGTCACCGAGATAGCGGTGGTCTTCAAACGCGCGCCACGCCTGCCGTTCACGGAGACCGCCACCGAGGAGCTTGGCCAGAACGCGATCGTGATCCGCATCCAGCCCGAAGAGGGCGTCACGATGCGCTTCGGCTC
Organism: Actinomycetota bacterium; assembly: GCA_039934065.1. GTDB lineage: Bacteria > Actinomycetota > Actinomycetes > Actinomycetales > Dermatophilaceae > UBA4719. Next base: position 10,639 of record JBDTMW010000014.1, read on the forward strand.
CAAGGTGCCCGCTTCTGCCATGGAGGTCCGGGACGTCACCATGGACTTCGGCTATGGCAGCGCCTTCACCGAGTCCAGCCCAGAGGCCTACGAGCGGCTCATCCTCGACGTCCTGCTCGGCGATCCGCCGCTGTTTCCCCGGCATAAGGAAGTTGAGCTGGCCTGGCAGATCCTTGACCCGATCGAGGCCTTCTGGGCCAAGCGCGGACGCCCCGACCCCTACGCTGCCGGCGGCTGGGGCCCGGACAGCGCTGACGACATGATGCACCGCGATGGGCGCAGCTGGAGGAAGCCATGATCGTCGACCTTCCCAACACCACTACCGGGGGCATCAGCCGGATGCTGGTCACGCTGCGCAACGAAGTGGGCGCCGTTTCACTCGGGCGAGTGCTCACCATGATCATTGTGGCCGACGACACCGAGGCGGCCAACGAGGCAATCGAGTCGGCCATTGACGCCAGCCGTCAACACCCCTGCCGCATCATCGCCTTGCGTAGCGGCAAAAAGAGCGGCGCCAGCCGGCTGGATGCCCAGATCCGGATCGGTGGCGACGCGGGGGCCGGTGAGGTGATTGTCCTTCGTACCCATGGAGAGCTCGTCGCACACGGCAACAGCGCCCTGGTCCCCTTGCTGCTTCCTGACTCCCCTGTGGTGGCCTGGTGGCCGAAGTCGGCCCCCCCCGATGTCTCGGCTTCGGCGATCGGGCAGATGGCGCAGCGGCGCATCACCGACGCCGCTGAGGCCAGCAACCCGTGGGCTGAGATGCAACGTCGCGCGGAGAGCTACCAGCCCGGTGACACCGACCTTGCGTGGACCCGCATCACGCTGTGGCGTGGCCTGCTCGCCGCGGCGCTGGACCAGCCTCCATACGAGCCTGTGATCGCGGCAACAGTCACCGGCGCCCGCGACTCCCCCTCCGTCGACCTGATGGCTGGGTGGCTCGCTGAGGCACTCAGATGTCCGGTGACGCGGGTACGCACCAGCGCCGGCACCGGCATGACGAGCGTCCGGCTCGAGCGCCGCAGCGGCAACATCGACATCGTGCGTCCTCACGGATCCGAGGCGACCATGGCCCAGCCGGGCCAACCGGTCCGGCAAGTCATTCTGGGGCGACGCGAGCTGGTCGAGTGCCTGGCGGACGAGCTGCGTCGGCTGGACCCCGACGAGATCTACCAAGAGACCCTGACCAAGGGGCTGGCCCGGCTGGCCGGCGCCTCGACAGGGCGCGCCACCAAGAACGCCACCAAGAAGGCAACCGCGAAGAAGACAGCGAAGAAGACAGCGCCTTCTCGGTCCCGAAAGGGGAACGGTCCCTCATGACCCTCGCGCCCCTGGTCGTCGTGCACCACGACAAACGCCTGCTGGCCGACGCGGCGGCGGCTCGCCTGGTCACGGCCATCGTCGACGCGCAGTCCTCTGGCGGTCAGGCCAGCATCGTCCTGACCGGAGGGTCCATGGGCTCGGCACTCCTGGTTTCGCTCGGCCATTCCCCGGCCAGGGACGCGATCGACTGGCGGTTCCTCAACATCTGGTGGGGTGACGAGCGCTTCCTGCCGGCCGGCGACCCCGACCGCAACGAGACACAGGCACGTCGGGCCCTTCTCGATGCCGTGCCGCTGGACCCTGCGAGGGTGCACGCCATGCCCGCCTCGGACGGGCCGTGGGGGGGCGACGTTGACGTGGCGGCTGCCCACTATGCCGCGGAGCTCGCCACAGGCGCACTCCATGGACAGGACGTCCCCGAGTTCGACGTCCTGATGCTGGGCGTCGGACCGGATGCCCATGTCGCCTCGTTGTTCCCCGAACACCCAGCCCTTCATGAACGCGACGCGTCAACGATCGGTGTTCGCGGAGCACCCAAACCCCCACCCGTCAGGGTGTCCATGACGTTCCCGAGCCTGTGCGCCGCGCGCGACGTATGGTTCCTGGTCTCGGGCGAGGACAAGGCAAGCGCCGTCGGTCTGGCCCTCTCCGGCGCCGGCCCGATGCAGGCACCAGCGGCCGGGGTCACCGGCCTGCGGTCCACCACCTGGCTGCTGGACCGCGATGCGGCCGCCTTCGTGCCCAGGCCACTGATCCGTCTCGCCAGCCGCTGATCCGTCTCCTGCACCGTTGACCCTTCTCGCCGGCTGCTGAATCAGACCACAGCACTGACGAGGCCCCCAGCTCTCGGCGAATCGGTAGTGGGGCGTTATCGCTGTGGAGCGGCTAGCGGATCAGCCCGCGGTCGCGCAACGACTGCAGCGCTTCGTCCAGGATGGCCTGCCCGTCGACCTCGCTGCGGCGTTCCTTCACGTAAGCCAGGTGGGTCTTGTAGGGAGCGTTGTGGTTTGCCTCTGGCGGGTTGGCCTGATCCTGTCCGGCGGGCAGACCACAGCGCGGGCAGTCCCAGGTCTCGGGAACAGCCAGACCGGGCTCCTCGGCAAAACTGGGGCTTGTCTCGTGACCATTTGCGCACCAGTACGAGATATGGACCCGCGGGGCTGCGTCGCCACGCTCAGCCTCACCCATTGGTCCGGCACCGACTCGGCTACCCCTGATCGCGTTGCCACTTGCCACGATGTTGCTCCTTGGAGATCACGTCGGCCCGACCAGACGGGCTGGGGTCGGCTAGCTGGCGAATCGCTGGATGAGCTGAAGTCCGACGATGGCGGCGGCCCACACCAAGCCCAGGGCAACCGTGAACCGGTCAAGGTTGCGTTCGGCGACCGATGAACCGCTCATCGTGCTGGACATACCCCCGCCGAACATCTCGGACAGGCCCCCGCCCTTACCTTTGTGCAGCAGCACCAGCAAGGTCAGGATAAGTCCACCAACGACGAGCACCACCTGCAGCCCGATCTTCACGGCATCCACGAAAGTCAAACCCAATCTTGTTCGGCATCAGTAGGTCGCACAGAGCGCGACCAAGGGCAAACACTACCTGACGGTCCTCGTCTGGGCGCCTCGACGTCCCCAACGCCGCCCTGGACGGGTGGAAGGCTCAGCTCGCCTTGATGTGGTCGCGGTAGCGGCAGATCGACACGAAGTCGTCTGCCACGATCGAGGCCCCACCGACCAGCGCGCCGTCGACGTCGGTCTGGGCCATGATCGCGGCGACGTTGCCCGCCTTGACCGAACCGCCGTACAGGATCCGGATGCCGTCCGCGGTGTCGCCGGTGTAGAGCTCGGCGAGCCTGGTCCGGATCGCCGAACAGACTTCCTGTGCGTCGGCAGGGGTCGCCACCTCGCCTGTGCCGATAGCCCAGATGGGCTCGTAGGCAATGACAATCGATCGCACCTGCTCAGGCGTGACGCCGTCCAGCGCCGCGTCGATCTGCGCCAGCACGTGCTCGACCTGACGGCCCTCCTTGCGCACCTCGAGACCCTCGCCACAGCACAGGATCGGGGTGATGCCGTGTCGGTAGGCGGCCTTGACCTTGGCCGACACCACTGCGTCATCCTCGGCGTGATGCTGACGACGTTCGCTGTGGCCGACCGCAACGTAGGTGCAGCCGAGCTTGGACAGGAACGCTCCCGAGATCTCGCCCGTATAGGCGCCGGCGTCGTGCACGGACAGGTCCTGCGCCCCGTACCTGAGGAACAGCTTGTCGCCTTCGACCAGCGTCTGAACGCTGCGCAGGTCGGTGAATGGCACGAGGACCGCGACCTCGACCGCGCTGTAGTCGTGCTTGGCGTCGCGAAGGGTCCAGTCCAGCTTCTGGACCAGGTGGGTGGCCTGGAGATGGTCGAGGTTCATCTTCCAGTTGCCTGCCATGAGCGGGGTGCGGTTGGACGTCATGCGTGACTCCGTGCCGTGGTCGGTTGCTTTCGCCATGGGTTCAGTCCTCCAAGACTGTGAGGCCGGGGAGAACCTTGCCCTCGACATACTCAAGGCTGGCACCTCCACCGGTCGAGATGTGCCCGAACTGGTCGTCCGTGAAACCGAACTGGCGGACCGCCGCGGCTGAGTCGCCACCGCCGATGACCGTCAGCGCGCCGGACTTGGTCGCTGCCACCACCGCCTGCGCGACTGCCAGGTTGCCCGCGGCGAACGGCGCCATCTCGAACACGCCCACGGGGCCGTTCCAGAACACCGTACGAGCTTCGGCAATCTTTGCCGCGAAGGTCACGCGCGTCGCCGGGCCGATGTCCATGCCCTCCATGTCGGACGGAATCTGGTCGGCCGGAACGATCTTGTGGGCTGCGTCAGCAGCGAAGTCGGCCGCGACCACGACGTCGGTCGGCAGGACGATCTCGACGCCGAGCCGCTGCGCCTCCTCGAGATAGCCCTTCACCACGTCCAGGCGGTCGACGTCAAGGAGGCTCTTGCCGACCTCGTGCCCCTGGGCAGCCAGGAACGTGTAGCTCATCCCGCCGCCGATGAGGAGCGTGTCGGCAATCTTGAGCAGGCTCTCGATCACGCCCAGCTTGTCGACGACCTTGGCCCCGCCGAGCACCACCACGAACGGGTGGTCGGGCGACTCGGTGAGGCGCCTGAGCACCTCGATCTCGGCCTGGACGAGACCCCCGATGGCGTGCGGCAGCCGCTGCGCGACGTCGTACACGCTGGCATGTTTGCGGTGCACAACACCGAAGCCGTCGCTCACGAAGACATCCGCAAGGGAGGCAAGCTGGTCAGCGAAGGCACCACGCACCTCGTCGTCCTTCGACGTCTCGCCGACGTTGAACCGCAGGTTTTCCAGCAGCGCGACCTGCCCGTCCGCCAGCGCGCTGACAGTGGACCGGGCAGACTCGCCCACCGTGTCGGTGGCGAAGGCTACCGGGGCGCCGAGCAGCTCCTGGAGCCGCTGGGCCACTGGCGCCAGGGAGTACCTGGCTTCGGGTGTCCCCTTGGGCCGGCCGAGGTGGGCACACACGACGACGCGTGCGCCCGCCTCGCTCAGAGCTTTGATCGTGGGCAGGGAAGCCCGCACCCGACCGTCGTCGGTGATGGTGGTGTCGGCGTCCTGGGGAACGTTCAGGTCGCAACGGACCAAGACCCGCTTGCCGCGCAGGTCACCGGTCGCGATCAGGTCGAGTGCGGTCTTCATCGTGCGCTCAGAGCGTCTTGCCGACGTAGACGATCAGGTCGACGAGGCGGTTGGAGTAACCCCACTCGTTGTCGTACCAGCCGACGACCTTGGCCATGTTGCCGTTGACGTAGG
>JBDTMW010000015.1:0-15697 GCA_039934065.1 Actinomycetota bacterium
CCCGATCCGGTTCCGCCCGCACCCGCACGAGTTTGAGATGTACTACGACATCTAGCAAGCTCCGGGGCTGAAGGCCGGATTCCCTACTGCCGCAACACTTTGCGAACGCGGACCCCCACCGTGGGGTCCGCGTTCGCACTGTCTTGGCACAAGCGGCCCTCGGGTCGGCCGTCCGGCTGCTGTGGCCACGCGAGCGGCTTCATGACGCAGCAGTTCGCACCTCACCCAGTGTCGAGAGGTCTCGGGGCGATCCCTTCTGCGCTGGCATGGGGGCCGATAGCGTTGATGTATGGCTGCCACGACGCCAACGACGGGCACCGCCCATCACTGCCTGGCCGGGCACGAGGTGGTGCTGCTGCTGGAGACGGACCAGCGCCAGGGGCTGACGGCAGCCGAGGCTGCAGACCGGCTGGCCCGTTTCGGGCCGAACGTGCTCCCGCACGCGAAGACGGCCGGACCGATGCGGCGGTTTCTGCTCCAGTTCCACAACCCACTCGTCTACGTCTTGCTGGCCGCCGGCCTGACCACTCTGGCCCTGGGGGAGATGGTGGACTCCAGCGTCATCTTTGGCGTGGTGCTGATCAACTCGGTCATCGGGTTCGTTCAGGAGTCGAAGGCCGAGGCCGAGCTCGATGCGTTGCGGGCGATGGTGCGAACTGAGGCGCGGGTGGTGCGCGACGGGCGGGCCCGGACCGTCGCGTCCGACGAGCTGGTACCCGGTGACCTGGTCCGGATCGAAGCCGGAGACAAGGTGCCGGCGGACCTCCGGCTGCTGCAGCATGCCGAGCTACAGGTCGACGAGTCGACGCTGACCGGCGAGTCAGTTCCTGTGGTCAAGGACGAGGTGGCGCTGCCGAACAACACCGCCGTCGCAGACCGTCGAAACATGCTGTACTCCGGCACATTGGTCACCCACGGCACCGGATCGGCGATCGTGGTGGCGACCGGTGCCCAGACCGAGATGGGTGAGATCCACCGGCTGGTCGGCGCTGCCGAGGTGCTAGCCACACCACTGACCCGCAAGCTGACCGCCTTCAGCAAGGTGCTGACCGTGGTCATCCTCGCCCTGGCGGTGGTGACTTTCACCGTTGGCGTGCTGCGTGGCGAGAAGGCGGCCGACATGTTCACCGCGGCAGTTGCACTGGCGGTCGGGGCTATCCCCGAGGGACTGCCGGCGGCGGTGACCATCACCCTGGCCATCGGGGTCGGGCGGATGGCCCGGCAACGGGCCGTGATCCGGCGGCTGCCCGCAGTGGAGACCCTGGGCAGCACCACCGTCATCTGCACGGACAAGACCGGCACGCTGACCGAGAACCAGATGACCGTTCGGCAGCTGTGGACGCCGAACGGCAGCTTCGCGCTGAGCGGGTCCGGCTATGGCCCGGAGGGTCAGCTCGTCGACGCCGGCGGTCTGCCCGTCGGGGCCGCGGTCGACGAGGCGCTGCGTTGGAGCCTGGTGGCCGGCGCCCGCTGCAACGACGCGCGGCTGGCGCAGGAAGACGGCCGATGGCAGGTGGTCGGCGATCCGACCGAAGGGGCACTGCTGGTTGCCGTGGTCAAGGCCGGTCTGGACCTGGACGCGCTACGCAGCACGTTGCCTCGGGTATCGGCGATCCCGTTCACCTCCGAACGCCAGTTCATGGCGACCTCGCACCGGGACCGCGCTACCGGTGCATCGCTGGTCCTGGCCAAAGGTGCTGCCGAGCGCATCGTGGATCTGTGCGGCACCCAGATGGGGCCCTCGGGTGCACCGCAGCCGCTCGATCCTGAGGTCATCCTGTTCGCGGCGGAGTCGATGGCAGCCCAAGGCTTGAGGGTGCTCGCCACCGCCATGCTCCCCGTCGATGAGGCCGCTGAGCTGGCTGACGAGCGGTTGTCCGGCGCGCTCGTCTTCACCGGCCTCCAGGCACTGCTTGACCCACCCCGTGCGGCCGCAACAGCGGCCGTGGCTGCGTGTCACGGCGCCGGGATCGACGTCAAGATGATCACCGGCGACCACGTCGGCACTGCCAGGGCCGTCGCCGAGACGGTCGGGGTCATCCCCGCGGGAGGAGATGGCGGGGTCGTGACCGGAGCTCAGCTCAATCTGCTGGACGACGTCGCCTACGCGGCGACAGTCGAGCAGACGGGCGTGTTCGCCCGGGTCTCACCGGAGCAGAAGCTACGCCTGGTCGAGGCATTGCAGGCATGCGGACACGTGGTTGCGATGACCGGCGACGGAGTCAACGACGCCCCCGCGCTGCGCCAGGCCGACATTGGCATCGCCATGGGCCGCGGCGGCACCGAGGTCGCTAAGGAAGCCGCCGACATGGTCCTGACCGACGACGAGTTCGCCACCATCGAGGGCGCCGTCGAAGAGGGGCGCGGCGCCTTCGACAACCTCACCAAGTTCATCGTGTGGACCCTGCCGACGAACATGGGTGAAGGCCTGGTGATCCTGGTCGCGATTCTCTTCGGAACTGTGTTGCCGATCCTGCCGGTTCAGATCCTGTGGATCAACATGACCACCGCGGTGGCGCTGGGGCTGATGCTCGCCTTCGAGCCGAAGGAGCCGGGAATCATGACCCGACCACCGCGTGACCCCCGACGCCCGCTGCTCACCGGGGCGCTGGTCACTCGGATCCTGCTGGTCTCCGCGCTGCTGGTTGTCGGTACCTGGTGGCTGTTCAACTGGGAGCGCAGCAACGGCGCCACGCTGGCTGAGGCCCGTACCGTCGCGCTCAACCTGTTCGTGGCCGTCGAGATGTTCTACCTGTCCAGCTGCCGCTCGCTCACCCAGCCCGCGTGGCGCGTCGGCCTGCTCAGCAACCGCTGGATACTTGGTGGTGTTGCCATCCAGGCGGCCGGACAGGTCGCCATCACGTACCTGCCCGCTATGAACACGCTCTTTCGCACGGCGCCGATCCCAGCCGAGGCCTGGATTCGGATCCTCGCACTGGCCCTCCTGGCATCCTTCGTCGTCGCCATCGACAAGAGACTTCGGCACTCGGCCATGTGACCCTTATCGACGCGGGGCAAGGTCAAGGTCCGCTGAGACGACTTTCGCTCACCGAGAAACGCCCGGCTCAGCCCCACCACAAGGATGGTGACATCGGATGTCTGGCCACTGGTTCGACATAGCCCTTATTAGTCTCCTCATGCTTCTCAACGCCGTCTTTGCGGGCAGCGAGATGGCACTGATCTCTCTGCGGGAGGGCCAGCTCAGGGCGCTGGAGCGTGAAGGCGGCCGCCGCGAGATGCGTCTGGTGCGGCTTGCGCGCGACCCCAACCGGTACCTCGCAACGATCCAGATCGGGATCACACTGGCCGGTTTCCTTGCCTCGGCCACCGCTGCCGTCTCCCTGGCTGAGCCCCTGGTCCCGAGGTTGGGCGTTCTCGGGTCCGCTGCTGAGCCCGTCGCGGTCGCCGGCGTGACTCTTGTCTTGACGTTCTTCATCCTCGTCCTCGGCGAGCTGGCCCCCAAGCGCCTCGCGATGCAGAAGGCGCTTCCCTGGGCGCTGAGGGCAGCCAAGCCACTGGACCTGCTCTCATCCTTCTCCCGACCGGCGGTGGCGCTTCTGGGCGCCTCGACCAACCTCATGGTCCGCCTGCTCGGCGGACGGCTGGACGCGCCGGCCGAAGAGCTGACCCAGCAGGAGCTGCGCGACCTCGTCACCAGTCACGCGAGCCTCAACCCAGACCAGCGGGAGATCATCAGCGGTGCACTCGAGCTCCAGGACCGCATGCTACGAGAGGTACTCGTGCCGCGGGGCTCGGTGTTCTCCTTGCGGGGCGAGGTGACAGTCGGCGAGGCCCGCATCTCGATGGCCGATGCGGGTCACTCCAGGGCCCCGGTCACCAGGAGCAACCACCTTGACGACGTCGTGGGTGTCGTGCACTGGGCTTCCCTGATCTCCGGTGACGACGATCGGGTGGAGACCGTGGCCACCCCCGCCATGGTGCTGCCGGACACCGCCCGCATCTCGGACGCGCTTCGCCAGTTCAGGGTCGAGCACCAGCAGATGGCAATCGTGATAGACGAGCACGGATCCGTTGACGGCATTGTCACCCTCGAGGACCTTCTCGAGGAGATCGTCGGCGAGATCTACGACGAAACCGACACCGATATCATCGGCATCGCCCCGGCTGCAGACGGCTCCCTGATACTGCCAGGCACCTTTCCCATCCATGACCTGGTCGACCTGGGCGTGCGCGTCGAGCTCGCCAGGCCGGGAGACTACGCGACCGTCGCTGGAATCGTGCTGGAGCACCTGGGCCGGATACCCACGAGCCCCGGAGACATCGTCGAGCTCGAGGGCTGGACCATCGAGGTGCTCGCAGTCGCCCACCATGCGGTGACACAGGTGCGTCTGCGGCCGAGCGCTGGCCGGCCCGCCGACGTACGGCCCGATGACCCGCAGTGATGCGGTCAGCGGGCCAGGTCTCTGGTGCGCGTCCTAGGGTTGAGGGCATGTCCGCCCTGTTTGGTGACCGCCAGTCCTGTCTGGTCGCATTGAACCTCGACATGCCACCAGCCGCTGCGAGCTCATGACCGACCGCCACCGCCCGCCGACCGCGACGTACCGACTCCAGCTGCGTCCGGAGTTCGACTTCGACGACGCCGCTGCCGTGCTGCCCTACCTTGCTGCCCTCGGCGTCTCGCACGTCTACCTCTCCCCCGTGCTGCAGGCCGCCCCGGGCTCGACGCACGGCTACGACGTGGTCGACCATTCACACCTCAACGATGACCTGGGCGGAACCGCGGGTTTCGAACGGCTATCAGACGTCGCCTCCGGGTTGGGTATGGGCATCGTGGTCGACGTCGTGCCCAACCACATGGCAGTGCCGACACCGATCTCTCTGAACGCGGCGCTCTGGTCGGTGCTGCGCTCCGGCCCTGCGTCGCCGTTCGCACGGTGGTTCGACGTCGACTGGGCGGCGCAGGAGAGGTCGGTGCTCATGCCGATTCTCGGGCGTCGGATCGGCGAGGTGGTCGCGGACGGCGAGATCACGCTGGACCATAGCGGCGACGAGCCGGTGCTGCGGTATTTCGACCACGTCTTCCCTGTTCGGCCAGGCACGCTGGACCTGCCGCTACCGGAGCTGCTGGACCGTCAGTTCTACCGACTCGCGCACTGGCGGGTGGGCGACGAAGAGCTGAACTACCGTCGGTTCTTCGACGTCGACACACTCGTCGGGGTGCGCGTCGAGGACGAGCAGGTGTTCAACGAAACCCACGCAGTGCTGCTGGGGCTCGTGGCCGAAGGCCGGGTTCACGGCCTACGCATCGACCATCCCGACGGCCTCGCCGATCCGCGCGGCTACCTTGCACGCCTGAAAGCGGCCTCGGGCGCCTGGGTCGTGGTCGAGAAGGTTCTTGAGGGTGACGAGGAGCTTCCCGCCGACTGGCCGTGCGCGGGCACGACCGGCTATGACGCACTGTTGCAGGTCGGTGGCGTCCTGCTCGACGCTGCGTCGGCGCCCCTGCTCACCGATTTTTACTCCGACCTGACCGGCCAGCCTGCCGACTTCGAGGTCGTCGTCGACGAGGCCAAGCGGTTCATCATCGAACACGGGCTCCAAGCCGAGGTCGTCCGACTTGTCGAGGTCGCAGCAACGATCTGCCACAACCACCTCGCCCTGCGCGACCACACCCGCCAAGGGCTGCATGACGCCATCGTCGAGCTGCTCGTCGCGATGCCGGTGTACCGCGCATACGTCGTCCCCGGCGAACCGGCGCCCGACGAGTCGCAACGGGTCGTACGGGCGGCAGCGGCAGTAGCGTCCGAGGGTCTGGCCGAGGATCGTCACGACACCCTCGACCTGGTCGTCGAGCTTGCTCTGGGTGGCCACGGCCGCGGCGAGCACCGGGACGAGTTCATGGTGCGCTTCCAGCAGACCTGTGGCCCGGTCATGGCCAAGGGCGTCGAGGACACCGCCTTCTACCGCTGGGTGCGGTTCACCTGCCTCAACGAGGTCGGCGGCAATCCCGCGCGCCTCGGGGTCACGGTCGACGAGCTGCACACCTGGTGCGGCCGCCGTCTCGCCACGTGGCCAGACTCGATGACCACGCTGTCGACCCACGACACCAAACGCAGCGAGGACGTTCGGGCACGTCTGGCCGTCATCTCCCAGCTCCCGCAGGAGTGGGCCGACCAAGTCATGGCGTGGAGTGAGGCCACCGCAGCAGTGCGGCCGCCGGCGTTGGACGCCAACGCCGAGTACCTCATCTGGCAGACCCTGGTGGGCACCTGGCCAATCGGCGACGAGCGCCTCAGCGCGTACCTGGAGAAAGCAACCCGCGAGGCCAAGCTCCGCACGACCTGGACCGAGCCGGACCAGGAGTATGACGAGGCGGTGCGCGTCTTCGTGCATGAGGTGCTGGCCGACCCCGTCATCACCACGGGCGTCGCGAGTTTCGTCAACAGGCTCGCACCTGCGTGGCGGTCGAACGTGCTCGCCCAGAAGCTCCTGGCGCACACCGTCCCCGGGGTGCCGGACATCTACCAGGGATGCGAGCTCACCGACCTGTCGCTGGTCGACCCCGACAACCGCCGCCCGGTCGACTACGGGGCCCGACGTGACCGGCTGGCCCGGCTGGACGCCGGTGAGGCGCCCCGCGACCTCGACGACGAGAAGCTGCTCGTCGTCTCGCGCTCCCTGCGGCTACGCCAGGCACACCCCGAGTGGTTCGGCGCCGGCTCGACGTACCAGCCTCTGCCCTGCACCTCGCCGCATGTCGTGGCGTTCAATCGCTCCGGAGAAGTCGTGACCGTGGCCGCCCGGCTGTCTCTGGGGCTGGGCAGGGCGGGCGACGACACTGTGGCGTTGCCTGAGGGTGAGTGGCAGGACCTGCTCACCGGCTCGACATACGAAGGCCGAGGCAGGATCGGCGACCTCCTCGGCGAGCTGCCCGTGGCTCTGCTGGTCCGCGCGAACCAGGAAGGGTTGGGCCGGTCGACGTGACGCTCCTGCAGGTGTGGGCCCCGGCGGCTCGGTCGGTGGCCGCATTGGTCGACGGGGCGACGGTGCCGCTCGTGTCGGGCGAGGACGGGTGGTGGCGTACCGACGCGCCGGCCGCCGTTCATGGCACCGACTACGCCTTTCTCCTCGACGGGGACACCGCTGCACTGCCCGACCCGCGCTCGCAATGGCAGCCGTATGGCGTCCACGGCACCTCCCGGGTCTATGACCAGGAGCAGTTTGACTGGTCCGACGGCCGCTGGCGCGGGGTCGTGCTGCAGGGTTCGGTGCTCTACGAGCTGCACATCGGCACGTTCACGCCCGAGGGGACTCTTGACTCAGCCGTGGAGCGACTCGATCACCTGGTCTCGTTGGGGGTGGACATGGTCGAGCTGATGCCGGTGGCTGCGTTCCCGGGCCGACACGGCTGGGGCTACGACGGGGTGCACCCCTATGCCGTGCACGAGCCTTACGGCGGCCCCGACGCGCTCAAGCGGTTCGTCGATGCCTGCCATACCCGGGGCCTGGGCGTCTGCCTGGACGTCGTCTACAACCACCTCGGGCCCTCCGGCAACTACCTGCCGCGGTTCGGGCCGTACTTCAGCGACAAGCACCAGACGCCGTGGGGGTGGGGCGCCAACCTCGACGACGAGGGAGCCTTCGAGGCGCGGCGCTGGATCGTCGACAACGCAGTGATGTGGCTGCGGGACTACCACGTAGACGCCCTCCGCCTCGATGCCGTACATGCCCTGGCCGACGACTCCCCCGTGCACCTGTTGACCGAGCTCTCGCGCACGGTCGACGCCCTCTCCTGCGAGGTGCGCCGGCCGCTGGCGCTGATCGCGGAGTCGGATCTCAACCATCCGCTGACCATTACGCCGGTGGAGTCGGGGGGATACGGCATGACGGCGCAGTGGAACGATGACTTCCATCACGCGGTCCACGCGCTGCTCACCGGAGAAGGCCAGGGCTACTACGGGGACTTCGCCGCGGACCCGTATGCCGCCCTCCAGCGGACGCTGACCGGTGCCTTCTTCCACGCCGGGACGTACTCGTCCTTCCGGGACACAGACTGGGGCACCACTGTCGACCGTGCCCGGATGCCCGGCTGGCGGTTCCTCGGCTACGCGCAGACCCACGACCAGGTGGGTAACCGCGCGGTGGGCGAACGGCTTTCGGGACTCGTCTCCCCCGGGTTGGCCCGGGTGGCGGCCGCGCTCGTGCTGACCGCTCCGTTCACGCCGATGCTGTTCATGGGTGAGGAGTGGGCGGCCTCCACGCCGTGGCAGTACTTCACCTCCCATGAGGAGCCGGACCTCGCCGAGGCGATCCGGATGGGTCGGCGCCGTGAGTTCGCCAGCCATGGATGGGCGGAGGACGACATCCCCGACCCTCAGGACCCGTCTACCGTCTCGGTGTCGACCCTGGACTGGGCTGAGCTGTCCACACCGCCGCACGTGGGCATGTTGTCCTGGTACCGCTCGCTCTTGGACCTTCGGCGGGCCGAGCCCTGTCTGTCGGACCCACGGCTCGACCGGGTGACGGTGACCTATGACGCCGCGGCCCGTTGGGTTGTGGTCACGCGCGGATCGCTGCGGGTGATCTGCAACCTGGCCTCCGAAGCGCAGGTCGTGCCACTGGATGCCGACGTCGTGTCGCTGTTGCTGAAGTCCTGGGACGGCATCCTGGACATCTCCTCGCCCGAGCTGCCTTCGGAGTCGGTCGCTGTCGTCCGCGTGGCAGGCCCGGACGCCTGACAGCCTGGCAACGTCGGTCCGTACCGGTCCAGAGGGACTGGCCGAGCAACGGCGGCGCAGCGTCGGGGGACGCAAAAGGCCAGAACCAACGTGCGGGCTCTGGCCTCGGGGCGATGACGGTTACGTCTGGTCGCGGATCGGTCGTGGGGCTGGCTCGATCACATCGATCAGGCGTCGGCTCTTGTATTCGATCTCGCGGACTCGCGCCCGCGCAATCTGCCCTGCAATGGTCGGAAACATGTTGAACAACACGATAAATCGCTCTTCTTTCAATCGTCGTGGCGGTGAGGCATCTGCCCTACCTAACGGTACCGAGTCATTAGCAGGTGAAATGACCAATGAACAGGGGGCCAGGGTTGATCTTGGTCACACTGACGTACTGGGCGGATCGGCTGGAGCGGGGCCGCCCTGACTACGCACTTTGTGGGATCTCACTACTGCGCCACCGGCATAGGGTTGTTGACCCGCAACCAGGTCAAGGAGGATCACACATGCCTGAGTTCATGGACGTCCACCGAGGAATGGTCGGTATCACCGCCGACGGCTTGCTCGAGGCTCACAACGCCGACCTCGCCATTCAGGATGAGGAAGGCGTCGACTTCAAGCAGGCGTGGGCTGACCCCGAAAGTGGCGTCGTCTATTGCCTGTCCGAGGCCGCCTCTGAAGAGGCCGTTCAGCGCATTCACACCAAGGCCGGTCACCCGTACGACGAGATCCACCCTGTGCCCCTGAAGGCGTAACCAAGGCCCTCGCCGGGTTGTCTTGGCGAGCCGTGAGTTGGCATGGCTCGCCAGGTGCGGGCCCCCCGACCCGGCGACAGGGCCCCCGCCGGCGAGAAAAGGGCCGAGATCACACGGCATGCGTCCTTTGGGCTATTCCGGAACCCGATGCTCAGGAGCATGCTCGAAGTAGCCGAGTTCCAGCCACCAGCAACGGAGGACGTCATGAAAGCTCGGGTTGGGGACCGCATCATCCTCGCTGGGACACGGGTCGATGACCCCGTACGCGACGGTGAGGTTCTGGAGGTCAAGGGCAGCGACGGCAGCGCGCCCTACACAATCAGATGGAGCGACGGGCACATCGGTCTGGTCTACCCCGGCCCGGGGGCGGTGATGAGGGTGGAGAGCGGGTCCGACGAGTCAGGGCGCCCGGCGGCCGGCACACAGGAGGCCACCAAGACGTGGCGAGTGCAGGTCTCCGTGTTGGAGACCGGCGACAACACGCGCGCCACCGCCATGCTCGTGTCGGACGTCACCGGCCAGCTCAGCGCTCAGGGTGATAGCCACCGCAGCCCGCAGGACGACCCGAAATCCACGATCGGCGACGAGGTGGCCGTGGCTCGAGCCCTTCGGCACCTGGCCGACTCCCTGTTGGCACGGGCAGAGTCGGACATCGAGGCGGCGACCGGCACCGACGCCTACGTGCGCCCGCTGTAAAGAGGATCGACCGGAGCCCGCGGAGGTCGCGAGGGTGTGCAGAAGAGGCCGTTCAGGGACCGCCCGGTCAGTTCTCAGGAGTTGTACGCCGTGTCGACGGCCGCGCGCAGTGCGGCGCGAGGCCAACGCACGGCAACGACGCCCATCGCGAGCAGGCTGCCGCCGGCACAGATCGCCACGGCCGATGACGGCGATGTGATCTCGGCCAGATAGCCCGAGACCAGGTAAGCGACGCCGGTGGAGGCCACGGAGAGGGCACCGGCGAGGCCGAAGACCCTGCCGCGCATCTCGACGGGAATGACAAGCGACAGGGTCGACTGCAGAGGCAGCATGAACGCCTGCAGTACTCCGCTCCCGAACCACAACAGCCAGGTGATCGACACCGGCGGAGCGATCACAGTCACCAGGAGAGGCAACGGCATCAGCAGCGCCATCACGATCATCCGGGAGTTCTGACGCTCAGGCTGCCACCGCCCGACGATGACCAAGCCAAGCACGGCACCCAGGATCGGGGCTGCCATGAGCAGACCGCCAAGGCTCGCCGACCCGGATGCGTCCTTTGACGCCGCGTAGGCGATGGCCACGGCCTCCGGCGCGGTGGCGGCCCACACGGCGCAAAGACTCAGCGCCAGCAGATGGACCAGCACCGGGTGGCGGAAAAGATAGCGGGCACCTGCGCCGATATCGCGAAAGAACCCGATGGCACCGGCGCTCGGCGTGCCGCGGATGGCCCGAACTCTGACGACCGCCGCGATGACCAGCGCCGAGATGAGGAAGGTGGCGAGGTCGAACCACAGCGCCCCGTCGGTCCCCACCCAGGCCACCACCAGCCCACCGACGCCAAGCCCGATGGCTTGGTTGACCTGATCGCTCAGCGTGCCCAGGCCCAGCGCACGGGCGTACAGCCGGCGATCGGCAAAAAGGTCGGTCATCAAGATCTGGCCGGAGGGGACGGCCGGCCCGCCGGCGAGCTCGAGCAGGAAAAGCAGGCCGAACAGCGTCCACAGGGGCACATCCGTGCTCACCATGACGATCAGCGCGGCCACGAGCACTGCACGTGTCAGGTGCGAGGCGATCAGCACATACTTGTAGGGGATGCGGTCGGCGATGGGGGCAAGGAGACTGCGTCCGAAGATGGTGGGCAACAGGCTGACGGCAAAGATCCCAGCAGCCGCCAATGGCGAGCCGGTCCGTTTGAACACGTAGGCGGCGATCGTCACCCGCGCCAGGTAGTCCCCCCACGTGGACAATGCCGCAGCCAGGAAGATCGCAAGGTAGCCGCGAGTCCGGAAGACCTCGGAGTACGAGGGCATGGCGTGGCGCTGGTTCGAGTCCCCCGCCCGCCTGTTCATCGGTGCGACGCTACCTTTCTATTGCGACTCGTAAAAGTTGAAACTGACAGCGACCCGCGCCCGACGGGCCAGACGCCGGTAGGTCTCGGCCAGTTTGTCCCCCTCACCGGCCTCGCGTCCCACGATCCGGCCAATTCCGTCTGCATCTGTCAGATCGCTGGGAAGTGCGTCAACCGGTCGACCGCGCCACAGCACGGAGGCGTTTCGCAGCGAAGAGGCAAATGCCCATGCACGTGACATCGTCTCCACGTCTGCGGGTGGGACCAGGCCAGCCTCGGCGGCGGCGGCCAAGGCTGCCAAGGTCCCGGTGGTGCGTAGTCCCGGGATCTCGAAGCCATGGCGCAGCTGGATGAGCTGGGCTGTCCACTCGACGTCGGAGAGCCCGCCAAGCCCCAGCTTGAAGTGCGTCTTGGGATCTGCACCCCGCGGCAGACGCTCTGCCTCCATCCGCGCCTTGAGCGTGCGGATCTCTCGTATGCCGTGTGCTGAGACTCCACCCTCGGGCCACCGGATCGGGCGGATCAGGTCGCAGAACGCACGCCCGAGCTCGGGGTCACCGGCCACCGGAGTCGCACGCAGCAGCGCTTGCGCCTCCCAGGTGAGCGACCAACGCTCGTAGTAGGAGGCGTAGCCCGTGAGCGTGCGCACCAGCGGACCGGCCTTGCCCTCAGGGCGCAGGTCGGGGTCGAGGATCAGCTGGGGGTCCGGCCCGGCAAGCCCGAGCAGCCGTAGCACCTCCTGGACGACCGACGTGGCCTGCTTCTGGGCATCGATCTCATCGACGCCTTCGGCAGCCTGGTGAACGAACATGACGTCCGCATCCGAGCCGTAGCCCATCTCGCCTCCGCCGAGGCTGCCCATGCCCACGACGAGGAGTCGGGTGCCCAGCGGCGCGTTGAGGTCGGCTTCCACCCCCCTGATCGCGATGTCGAGCGCGGACTGAAGCGTCGCCGACGTCAGGTCGGTCAGCGCCGCGCCCACCCCGGAGAGGTCCAAGACGCCGCTGAGGTCGGCCACAGCGATACGGAAGAGCTCCTGACGTCGCACGACACGCGCAGCCGTGATCGCATCGTCCGGCGTGGCCTTGCGCCCGATGGCCGACCTCATCGTGGCCAGGATCGCCTCCCGGCTGCGTGGGGCCAAACCTCCGATGTCACCAAGAATGGCAACAGACTCAGGCGCGCTGGTGAGCAGGTCTGCGGCGTAACGGCTTCGGGCCAAGATGTGAGCGAGACGCTCGGCGGCACTGCCCTCGTCACGGAGCATCTTGAGGTACCAGTGGGACGCGCCCAGGGACTCGCTGATCCGCCGGAATGACAACAGACCAGCGTCTGGATCCGCCTCGTCGGCGAACCACCCGAGCATGACCGGCAGTAACGTCCTCTGGATCGCAGCCCGCCGGCTGAGCCCGTCGGTGAGTGCGCCAAGGTGTCGCATGGCCCCAGCGGGATCGCGAAAACCCAACGCAGCCAAGCGTTCTCGTGCGGCCTCGGGAGTGAGTCGCGCTTCGGTGCTGCTGAGCCTCGCGGACGCAGTCAGCAACGGGCGGTAGAAGAGCCGCTCATGAAGCCGGCGTACCTCGAGGGCCTGTTGCTGCCACTGGGCGACCACCGCCCGGGCAGGCTCGCTGCGGTGACCGACGGCGCGGCCCAACCGTCGCAGATCCGACTCCGCCGTGGGCATCAGATGGGTGCGGCGCAGCCGGAACAGCTGGATCCGGTGCTCCAGGGTTCGCAGCAACCGGTACGACTCATCCAGAACTACGGCATCATCACGGGCCACGTATCCGCCCTTGGACAGCGCCGACAAAGCCTCCAACGTCGTGCCGGAGCGCAATGTCAGATCGGTGCGACCATGGACAAGCTGCAGCAGCTGGACACTGAACTCAACGTCTCGCAGCCCACCCGGTCCTAGCTTGAGCTGGCGCGCGGACTCTGCAGCCGGGACATTCGTCTCGACTCGTCGACGCATCGCCTGGACGTCCTCCACGAAGTGGTCACGACCCGCCGCTTGCCAGACGAGAGGGCTTATGGCGTCGAGGTACTCGCGGCCGAGCCCGACATCGCCAGCAACGGTCCTGGCCTTGAGCAGAGCCTGGAACTCCCACGTCTTGGCCCACCGCTCGTAGTACTGCAGATGGCTGGCAACCGTTCTCACCAGAGGCCCGTTCTTGCCCTCGGGGCGCAGTGCGGCGTCCACGGGCCAGAGGGTGCCTTCGGCCGTGTTGGCCGAGCACGCCCGCATCAGCGCTGTCGCCAGCTGCGTGCCCACGCTGAGCGCGGCGGTCTCGTCGGAGGCGCAGCCGTCGGCTGGTTCGGCTGGTTCGGCTACGAAGATGACGTCGACGTCGGAGACGTAGTTGAGCTCACGTCCCCCGCACTTGCCCATGCCGATCACCGTGAACCTGCAGGTAGCCGCCTCAGCTCCGACCTCGGCACGGGCGATCACCAGGGCGGCCTCCAGAGCGGCTGCAGCCAGGTCCGCCAGCGCCGCTGCGGTGGGAGGCAGTTCGTCGACCGCGCTATCCGCAGTCAGATCCAGCGCCGCGATCCCGAGCAGGTGGCGGCGGTAGGCGACCCGCAGGGCGTCATACGCAGCGGCCGTGCCTGCATCGGTCACGGCCAGGGTCACTGCGCCGACCAGGTCTGCGCGGCGCTGTGCTGCGCTCTGGCGCCTTGCATCGGTGACACAGCGCCACTGAGCAGGATGCGTCACCAGGTGATCGCCGAGTGCGGAAGAAGCCCCGAGTACCGCCAGAAACCGGTCGCGTCCCGGGCCGGCGTGGCGGAGGGCGGCGGTCAGCTCGCCGCCGCGGTTCTCGCCGCGATCGGCCTTGTCGACCTCCCACCTGCCCAGCGACTCCATCACCCGGACGAGTCCGAGCAGGGCCAGATCAGGGTCGGCAACACGGCTCAACGCATCAGCCAGGCCGTCACCGAAGACGTCGTCCAGCGGATCGGTCAGCCCGGCCACGGCAGGGTCATTCAGCAGCGCGTCAGCACGAGCGGGATCGGCAAACCCCAGCCGTGCCAGCCGACCCGCCCGACTCGACGGCCTGACGGATGCGTTCACCCACCCAACCTAACGATCAGAGGACCAGATTCACCCACGCTTCGCTACAGACGCGGCAGATAGCGCTCCAGCTCAAAGGGACTGACCTGGCCCTTGTAGTCGGCCCACTCAGCCCGTTTGTTGCGAAGGAAGAAGTCGAAGACGTGCTCGCCCAGGGTCTCGGCCACGAGATCGGACTGCTCCATCGCGGTGATGGCATCAATCAGCGATGCCGGCAACGGCTGGATGCCCATCGCCCGGCGTTCGGCGTCGGTCAACGACCAGACGTCGTCCTCGGCCTCCTCCGGTAGCTCGTAGCCCTCTTCGATGCCCTTGAGCCCGGCGGCAAGCAGGACGGCGAACGCGAGATAGGGGTTGCACGCCGAGTCCAGCGACCGCACCTCGACGCGGGTGCTCTGACCCTTGCTCGGCTTGTACATCGGAACGCGCACCATCGCACTGCGGTTGTTGTGGCCCCAGCAGACGTGAGCCGGCGCCTCCCCACCGCCCCAGAGACGCTTGTAGGAGTTGACCCACTGGTTGGTGACCGCGCTGATCTCGGCACCGTGCCGCAGCAGGCCGGCGATGAACTGCCGGCCCACCTGGCTGAGCTGGTATGGCGCCCCCGCCTCGTGAAAAGCATTGCGGTCGCCCTCGAACAGCGACAGGTGCGTATGCATGCCGGAGCCCGGCTGATCACTGAACGGCTTGGGCATGAAGGAGGCGAAGACGCCCTGCTCCAACGCGACCTCCTTGATGACCGTGCGGAAGGTCATGATGTTGTCTGCCGTCGAGAGACCGTCTGCATAGCGCAGGTCGATCTCGTTCTGGCCCGGCCCCCCCTCATGGTGGCTGAACTCCACGGAGATGCCCATGCTCTCCAGCATCGTGATGGCGGCTCGGCGGAAGTCGTGGCCCGTTCCGTGGGGCACATGGTCGAAGTAGCCGGCCTGATCCACCGGGATCGGCGGCTGGCCGGGCTTGATCGGATGTTCGAACAGGAAGAACTCGACCTCTGGGTGTGTGTAGAACGTGAACCCGAGGTCGGCAGCCTTGGCCAGCGCCCGTTTGAGGACGTAGCGCGAGTCGGCAAAGCTCGGAGAGCCGTCGGGCAGGACGATGTCGCCGAACATCCTTGCCGTGCCAGGGTTTTCGCCAC
>JBDTMW010000016.1:0-15639 GCA_039934065.1 Actinomycetota bacterium
GCCAGCGCACCTGCCAGCGCACCGAGCCAGCCTTTGTCGCCCTCTTTCTCAAGCTCGCCATCGACACAGCGTAGCCGCTGATGTGGACACAGCGTGGACGAGGCGTGAACTAGAAAGCCCCCGACTTGCGTTTCCGCAGGTCAGGGGCTTTTTTTGAAGTGCCGAGGGCGGGACTTGAACCCGCACGCCCTTTCGAGCAAAGCATTTTGAGTGCTCCGTGTCTGCCATTCCACCACCCCGGCGAGGTTGCGGCGATCAGCATACCGGCCAGCGGTCTCCACCATGACCCGACGGGCAATGGACGAAAACGGGCAGGCGGGGAGGCGGGTTGGGTCAGTGTGAGCTGTCGACGGTGAACACAGGGGTGCCTTTCGAGCAGACCGCCTTCACGTGCGTCTCAGCCCCCCCCTCACTGTCGCCCTGCTGGAAGGCCATCTCAACCTTCTCCGGGCCTGACCCCTCGACCTTGACCCGCCAGCCATTATCGGGCTGCGCGATCCGAAGCGTGATGACTGCACCGGTGCAGCGCACAGTGACCTGCCCACCGGTCACGCTGACTGTCCGGTCGATCGGGGTCGTCGAGCTCCCCGGGCTGTTTTGGCCGTCACCAGACGGCGAGGGTGACGTGGATCCTTGGTGGCTCGTCGAGCTCCTCGGGGTCGCCGTGGCCGGCGTGGTTGCAGAAGACGTGGTCCTCGACGCGGAGGGTGCCGGTGTCGCCCCTGTGCTGGTCGCCCCCTCGCTGGGCGTCGCGCTCTCAGCGGTCGGGCCAAGATAGGGGACCGCCAGCGAGGTGGCTCCGGGTTCGGTGATCGCGCGACCAGCCCTGTCGATCGCTACCCAGGCCGTGGCAGACGCGCCGGCGAC
This sequence comes from Actinomycetota bacterium, assembly GCA_039934065.1. GTDB lineage: Bacteria > Actinomycetota > Actinomycetes > Actinomycetales > Dermatophilaceae > UBA4719. The sequence goes on from JBDTMW010000016.1 coordinate 868, forward strand.
CGTGACCAGCCAGATCATCGCTATGCCGGCCCCGGAGCGAAGTTTCCCCATTACCGATTCACCACCATGTCGTCACTGTGTCACTTTCGCGTCCCCATGACACGTTGCGGGATAGCGTGCTCTCGTGGCGACCATCTTGTTGATCGAGGACGACGACGGCATCCGCTCCGCCATCACCCGCGCACTGACCGACCTGGGGCACGCCGTCACGACAAGCAACCGTGGCATGTCCGGGCTGGAGTCTGCCGTCGACAACCACCCTGATGTCGTGCTGCTGGACCTCGGGCTCCCGGACATCGACGGCCTGCAGGTCCTCGCCATGCTTCGAGCAGTCAGCAAGGTGCCGGTCATCGTCATCACGGCACGCGACGATGACGCCGACATGGTCAAGGCCCTCAATGCCGGCGCCGACGACTACGTGGTCAAGCCCTTCGGCATCGAGCAGCTCGAAGCCCGGCTCCGTGCAGTTCTTCGCCGCAGCAGCTCCGCGCTCGTTCATGTTCCGCTGGTGGTGGGTGGACTGTCGATCGACCCGCGGAAGCGCTCGGTGAGCCTGGACGGCAGGCCAATTGACCTGTCCCGCAAGGAGTTCGACCTCCTCTTGGCACTGGCCCAAAGACCTGGCGAAGTGGTCTCGAAACGTGAGCTCCTCGCGGATGTGTGGCGTCAGAACTATGGAGGAGGCGACCGGACCGTCGACGTTCACCTGTCCTGGCTGAGGCGCAAGCTCGGCGAGACGGCTGCGGATCCGCGTTACCTGCACAGTGTCCGTGGCGTGGGTGTGCGTCTCGCGGCTCCTGACAGCGCCGGGGAGGTGGACTGATGCGCCGGCGGATTTCCCTGCTCGTGGCTGCCACCACATCAGCGGTGATCCTCGCGTTCCTGATTCCCCTGGGAATGTTGGTGCGGACCCTCGCCGAGGACCGAGCTGTCGCCGGTGCCAGCCAGGAGGCGCAGGGGGTCGCGACGATCGTCGCGGGAGTGGATGACGTTCACCAGCTCACGGATCTGGTCGGTCTGGTCGACCAGCGCTCGGACCGGGCCACGTCCGTGTTGTTGCCTGATGGGACGCTGATCGGCACGGCCCCACCGGGGTCGCCGCAGTCCGCGGCCACAGTCGTCTCGCGCGCTCGCACCGGAGCTGCGTTCACCTTCCGTAGTGAAGAGGGCGCCCAGGTTGTGGTGCCGGTTGTCACCAGCCGTGGAACCGCTGTCGTCCGGACTGCAATCAGCCTTCAGGATCTGCACCGCGGGGTGGTCGCCGCATGGGCGACGTTCGCAGGCCTCGGCGTCGTCCTCATGGTCGCCGCGGTGGTCGTCGCCGATCGGCTCGGTCGTAGAGTGAGCGCCCCGGTCACGGAGCTCGCCGCTGTCGCACACCGGTTGCGAGCAGGCGAGCTGGGCGCACGAGCGGTGCCACGAGGACCCGCTGAGACGGTGGAGCTTGGAACAGGCCTCAACCGCCTGGCCGATCGCATCGGCGAGCTCCTCACCGCCGAGCGCGAGGCGGTGGCCGACCTGTCCCACCGGCTGCGGACGCCGGTGACGGCACTGCGACTGGATGCGGAGGCAGTCAAAGAACCGGACCTGGCGGATCGTCTTCGTGATCACATCGGTCACCTCGAGCGCACGGTGGATGCCATAGTCAAGGACGCACGACGGCCGGTACGCAGCACCCTGAGGCGTTCGTGTGACGCCTCAAGCGTGGTGCGCGACCGAGTCGCTTTCTGGTCAGCGTTGGCTGCCGACCAAGACCGCGATCTCACCGTCTCGATCCCCTCGGCGGTGACCCCTGCATCCATCGATGCGGCCGATCTGGTGGATGTTGTCGACGCCCTGGTGGACAACGTCTTCGCGCACACCCCGGACGGAACCGCCTTTTCCGTGTCGCTGGTCAGCAGCGATGCGGGATTTGTGCGGCTCGAGGTCGCGGACTCCGGACCGGGCGCGGCGAACATGGACGTTGTTGCCAGGCGCGGCCATAGCACCGGCCATTCGACCGGTCTGGGGCTGGACATCGTCCGCAGAGCTGCGATTGCCGCCGGCGGAGACCTGGTGGTCGCCACGTCTCCGTCCGGCGGCATGCTCGCGAGGATCACCCTGGGTGTACCCCAGGGCTGACCCTCGAGGGGAGCGACCTCAGCCGTGGTTCTCGGCTGCATGCTCGGCAAGGTCCGACGCATGCTCGGCAGCGTCATCCGCGTGCTCAGCTTCGAGCTCGGCTGCGTGCTCAGCCTCGTGCTCAGCTTCGTACTCGGCGCCTGTGGCAGCGTCGTCGCCGGACTTCGACGCCCTTTCGCCGGACGCTGGCTGACCACTGCTCTGGACCGATGGGCTTCCGTTCCACACTGCGGCGGGGGCGGGTACGACAACGGTGCGTTGGACGTGGACGATGCAGACACCCTTCTCGAGCTTCTGGCCTGTTGCGCAGCTTGCGGCGCTGACAGGTGCGGCGGCTACGCTGGCCGGCTTGGACGCCGTGGGGGCCTTGTCCGAGGCGGATGATGAGACGGCCCCGAAGATGGCGGCTCCGGCGATGAGACCAATGGTTGCGCCGCTTAGGACGGTCGTGCGCGGGCGAAGACGGTTCATTGTGTGAATGCTCCTGACTTGCGGATGGAAGGTTCCCGAGGACGGGTTCCCGATGACATCGTCACCGCCGGAGTCCTATGTGCGCCTCGCGAGAACCTCAAATCAACCTCAAGACCTCCGCGAACCTTGAGACTCGCTTAACGCAGACCTGAGGCCACCTTGCACTCGCGGGCGTCACTCTGGCATCTCTCGATCTAGGAGGATCACATATGCCCCGCGACATCAAGTCTCGTGACTTGACCCTGAACTCCCTGGCCGTGCTGACCGGTGGGCTCACTGCCGCCGCCTTCGTCGGCACCGGCTTGGTAACGGGCCTCGCGGCCGATTACACGGCGCAGAAGGCCCATGCGAAGGCACAGACCATTGCCGCGGCACCAGTTATCGCGACGCCTGCGCCTGTTCCGACGCCTCTGCCGATTCGGACCGTGGTCACCACCCGATTCGTGCAGGCCGCCTCGGGCGTCGGTCAGGCGAGCACGTCCGGCCAGGGGGGCACGACCCGCAGCACCTCTGTCGGCACGACGAGCCGTGCGGCGGCTCCCGCTGCCGCGGCACCTGCCCGGGCTGCCGCCCCGGCACCGGTTCCAGCGAAGGCGGTAGCTGCCGCTCCTGCGCCATCGGCCGCATCCTGATGCGCACCCTGGAGGCCCGAGGCACCGGGACCGCAACCTGGCGGGCTCTGGGCACCTACGTCCATCTCTCAACCGAACGAAGCGCCGTGCTGGGACCGGCCCGCCAGATCGCGATCCGGCTGCTCGCAGACGTGGATCGCACCTGCAGCCGATTCCGAAGCGACTCGGATCTTGTCCGCGCCAACGCCCGGGCCGGGTCGTGGACGAACGTCGACCCGATGCTGGTCCAGGCGATCGACGCGGCGATGGAGGCGGCGGCCGAGACCGATGGTCTCGTGGACCCCACGCTCGGCCATTCCCTCGAAGCTGTCGGCTATGACCGGGACATCGCGCTGATCCCCGCCGCTTCACCCGACCCAGCCGGGATTCCCCTGCCTGCGCGGGTCGGAGCCTGGAGGGAGATCCAGCTCGATCCGGAGGGCGCCGTCAGGGTGCCTCCTGGGTGCGCTCTGGACCTGGGTGCCACGGCCAAGGCGTGGGCTTCCGACCTGATCGCGGCCTCCATCGCGGCCGAGTTTGACTCCACAGTGGTGATCAGTCTCGGGGGTGACCTCGCCGTGGCCGGCCCCGGTGGTTGGCCGGTGGCCATCAGCGAAACCATCGACGACCTTGGCGATCAGGAGATCGTGCACCTGCCCTATGGCGGGCTGGCCACCTCCAGCACGGCGGCCCGGCGATGGATCCGTGGTGGCGTCATACGGCACCACCTGCTCGACCCGCGCACCGGTGAGCCGACCCGGGGGCCGTGGCGCACAGTCACTGCGACGGGAGCCACCTGCGTGGCTGCGAACACCGCCAGCACTGCCGCAATCGTGTTGGGTGACAAGGCAGTTGGCTGGCTGACCGCGCGCGACATTCCTGCCCGACTGGTCGACCCTGCGGGCAGGATCGTCCGGACCTCCCGTTGGCCCCAGCCGGAGGGAGCCGCATGACGGACATCCTGAGCGGCCCGACACTATGGTTTGCCAACCGCGGCACCGGTTTCGTCCTTCTCGTGCTGCTCACCCTGTCGACGATGCTCGGGGTTCTCTCAACGTCCCGGGTGAGCCCCCGGCTCTGGCCGCGGATGCTTTCCCAGGGGTTGCACCGCAATGTCTCGTTGATGGCCGTGACCTTCCTGGCCGCACATGTCGCCACCGCCGTGGTCGACACGTTCGTAGACATCCGCTGGTGGCATGCGTTCGTGCCGTTCAGCGGAACCTACAAACCGCTCTGGCTGGGCTTCGGGGCCTTCGCCCTCGACCTGCTCATCGCCGTCACGGCGACCAGCATGCTGCGCCACCGGATGTCACATGGGCCCTGGCGCGCTGTTCACACACTGGCCTATGTCGCCTGGGGCATGGGACTCCTTCACGGCCTACAGATGGGGACCGACTCCGCAACCGGATGGGGTGCCGCGATCAACTACGGCTGCATCGCAGCTGTTTCGCTGGCGGTCTTCGCACGCTTCGGTCTGCTCGTACGTTCGAAAGTGGTGACCTCATGACTGCAATGACAACCGCGTTACCGTCGGCTGTCCGCAACAACGTTGGGCTGACACCCGCGGTGTCGGAAGGTCCGGCGCTGCTTGCCGGAATCGCGGATGGGCCAGGCCTGGGGGCACACCGTGACCGTGTCGGTCCGGCCCCGGCTCCAGGTGCCGAGGCACTTGTCGAGATGGCCCGCGACGTGGATCTGCGCGGACGCGGCGGCGCCGGATTCCCTTTCGCCATCAAGCTGGCGGCAGCTGCGCGGCGCAAGGCTGTCGTCGTGGTGAATGCCTCGGAGGGCGAGCCCGCGAGCCACAAGGACGCAGCCCTCATTACCTGCTCGCCGCACGTCGTCCTGGACGGAGCGGCGGCGGTCGCGCATGCGTTGGGCACCCGAGAGGTGCACATCGTGGTTCCGTCCGAGCTCCCGTCCGTTCGAGTCGTCGTCGAGAAGGCCTTGCGTGAGCGCTCCAAGGCTGGTGAGCGCCTCAAGGTTCAGCTGCACGACGCGGCGCCGCGATTCGTCGCGGGTCAGGCCCAGGCGGTGCTGCAGCTCCTGGCGGGCCGCGAGAACCTGCCGGTGACAGCATGGCAACCGGAGGCCGTCAGCGGGCACCGGGGGCGACCAACGTTGCTCTCCAATGCCGAGACCTTCGCCCACCTCGGACACCTGGCCCGGGTGGGGTCGGCAGGCTATGCCGCGCACGGAACGTCCGACGAGCCGGGCACCACGTTGCTGACACTGCGGGGCGACGGCTGGGATCCGGAGGTACTCGAGGTTGCCTTCGGCACCCCGCTGGCCGACGTGCTGACCCAGGCTGAGATGTCCCAGCCTCTGCTGCTCGGCGGCTACCACGGCACCTGGCTCAGACCAGCAGCGTTGCAGGGACTGACGGTGTCCCGGAAGGCGATAGCAGAAGCCGGGGCAACGCTCGGTGCCGGCGTGATGCTGCCGCTGGCAGAGGGATGGTGCCCGCTGGTGCGGACGGTGGCGCTGGTCGACTACCTGGCCGGACAGAGCGCCGGACGATGCGGTCCCTGCCTCAACGGACTCCCCGCCATGGCCGAAGCGCTCAGGGCGCTGGTCCTCGGGGGAGGCCCTGTGCGACGGGTGGAAGAGCTGTGCGGGCTGGTCGTGAAGCGCGGAGCCTGCGCCCACCCCGACGGGACTGCCCGCTTGGTGACCTCGATGCTGCAGCGCTTCCCGTCTGAGGTCGACGCGCACTCCTTGGGCACGTGCCGCAGCGGCCTGCAGGAGGAGCTCCGGTGAGCAGTCACCAGCTGCGGGTCGACTGGCCGGCCTGCAAGGCACACGGGCTGTGTGCCGAGCTCCTGCCAGAGGTTGTCAGCCTTGACGAGTGGGGCTATCCGATCGTTCACGACGCAGTCAAGGACGACCTGCTCGTGCTGGCGAAGGCTGCGGTGAAGGCCTGCCCCACCCTGGCCCTCAGGCTGATCCAGCCGCCACCGCGTCACTCCTGAGCATCTCGCCCCACCAGGCCGACCAGTCCCTCGCGGTGAGTCCCGCCGGGGTGTTTTTCCCGCCAGGGCAAGTCCGTCAGATGAGATCCTCGTATGTTGGCGCCACCCGGTTCCTCGAGTCACCCATGTGGTGAACGCGGAGCGCGTTGGTGGTACCCCCGATGCCGGGAGGCGAGCCAGCGACGATCACCACGGTGTCGCCCTCAACACAGCGACCATCCCCGAGCAGCGACTCATCCACCTGAAGGGCCATCTGGTCGGTGTGCTTGGTCCTCGGCACGAGGTAGGTCTCGATACCCCAGGTGAGAGACAGCTGCGAGCGCGTGGCCTGCAAGGGGGTGAACGCCAGCATGGGCAGCTTGGAGCGGATCCTGGAAAGCCGCCTTGCCGAGTCCCCGGTCTGGGTGAACGTCACGAGATACTTGGCCCCCAGGAGCTCGCCGATCTCTGCCGCCGCCGCCGTCACGGCTCCGCCGGTCGTGTGAGGGCGGGTGCCAAGCGCCGGAACGCGTTCAAGGCCATGTTCCTCCACGCTCTCGATGATCCGCGCCATCGTGGTCACCGCTTCGATCGGCCATTTGCCCACGCTCGTCTCGCCGGACAGCATGATGGCGTCGGCGCCGTCCAGAACGGCGTTGGCGCAGTCGCTGGCCTCAGCCCGGGTGGGGCGCGAGTTCTCGATCATCGACTCGAGCACCTGCGTGGCGACGATCACCGGTTTGGCCTTCCTTCGGGCCATCTCGATGGCACGCTTCTGGACCAGCGGGACCTCCTCGAAGGGCAGCTCGACACCGAGGTCACCGCGAGCCACCATCACGCCGTCGAACGCGGTGATGATCTCCTCGAGGTGCTCCACTGCCTGCGGCTTCTCGATCTTCGCGATCACGGGCAGGCGCGCACCCTCTTCGTCCATGATCTCGTGGACGCGCGTGATGTCTGTGGCGTCACGTACGAATGACAGGGCCACCATGTCCGCGGGGAGCCGCAGCGCCCAGCGAAGGTCCGCCTCGTCCTTGTCCGACATAGCCGGCACGCTGACCGCCACACCGGGCAGGTTGATTCCCTTGTGGTTGGACACGAAACCGCCCTCAACCACCTCGGTGATGATGTCGGTGTCCGTGACCTCAAGGGCCCTCAGCGCCACCTTGCCATCGTCGATCAGCAGCCGGTCGCCCGCCTTGACGTCGCCCGGAAGCCCCATATAGGTCGTCGAGACACGTTCCAGGTCACCCAGGATGTCATCCGTGGTGATGGTGAACCGGGCACCGTTGACCAGCCTGACCGGGCCGTCGGCGAACAGGCCGGTGCGGATCTTGGGACCTTGCAGGTCGACCAACACACCCACGGCCCTGCCCGACTCGTTGCTGGCTGCACGCACCTCGGCGTAGACCGCTTCGTGGTCGGCGTAGGTGCCGTGCGAGAGATTGAGCCTGGCGACGTCCATGCCTGCGGCGACCAGCGCTCGCAAAGCTTTCGGCGACGATGTAGCAGGGCCAAGGGTGCAGACGATCTTTGCGCGGCGCATGGAGGCAATTCTAAGGGTGGGCAGAGACGGCATGAACCAGGTCACGCGCCGCGCGTGAGCTTGCTCGCTGTCGGCTTGAGTCCTGTCTCAGACAGTGAGCGGTCGGTCGGTGGGGTTTATCGGGCGGGGCAGAGCAGAGGTCCCCGTCGTGAGATAGGCGTCCACGCCGGCTGCAGCCGACCGGCCTTCGGCGATGGCCCAGACGATCAGGGACTGACCTCGACCGGCGTCGCCTGCAACGAAAACACCTGGCACCGACGACATAAAACACTTGTCCCGCTTGATGTTTGAGCGTTCGTCCAGCTCCACACCGAGCTGTTCGACCACGCCGTTGGTCTGCGGCCCGAGGAAGCCCATGGCGAGCAGGACAAGCTGAGCAGGGATCTCGCGCTCGGTGCCCTCGACCTCCGTGAAGCCAGGCGCGCCATTGCCGCCAGGCTCGACCTCGACCAGTCGAAGCGCCCTGACGGCGCCGAGATCGTCACCGAGGATCTGCTTGGCGCTCACCGAATAGACGCGCTCGCCACCCTCTTCGTGAGCCGCCGCAATACGGAAGACCGCGGGGTATGTCGGCCACGGCTGGTTCGAGGGGCGGTCCTCACCCGGGCGGGGCATGATCTCCAGTGATGTCACGGACCTGGCGCCTTGGCGGAGCGCGGTGCCGATGCAGTCCGCGCCGGTGTCCCCCCCGCCGATGACGATGACGTCCTTGCCCGTGGCGACAACCTGGTTCTCGACCTCTTCACCGAGCGCGACCCGGTTGGCGGGCGGCAGGAACTCCATGGCCTGCATGATGCCGCCCAGCTCTCGCCCGGGGACGGGTAGGTCACGAGGGACCGTGGCCCCGATCGCCAGCACCACGGCGTCATAACGCTCGCGCAGCTGCTTGCCGGTCAGGTCGCCGCCGACATCGACACCGTTCCGGAATCGCGTGCCTTCGGCTTCCATCTGCGCCAGGCGACGGTCCAGGACGGACTTCTCCAGCTTGAACTCGGGGATGCCGTATCGCAGCAGGCCGCCCGGCTTGTCGGCGCGCTCGAAGACGGCAACCGTATGCCCCGCCCTGGTCAGCTGCTGCGCGGCAGCCAGGCCTGCCGGGCCGGACCCGACAACGGCAACCGTCTTGCCGCTCAGCCGGTCCGGCGCCTGGGGCGTGACCGCGCCGGCGTCAAAGGCGCGGTCGATCGTCGTGACCTCGACCTGCTTGATGGTCACGGCTGGCTGGTTGATGCCGAGCACACACGCGGTTTCGCACGGCGCCGGACACAACCGGCCGGTGAAATCGGGGAAGTTGTTCGTGGCGTGCAGCCGTTCGATGGCCTCGCGCCAGTTGCCCTTCCACGCCAGGTCATTCCACTCAGGGATGAGGTTTCCGAGGGGGCACCCGTGGTGGCAGAACGGAATACCGCAGTCCATGCAGCGCCCGGCCTGCCTCTGCAGCTGGCCGACCTCCTGCTGTTCGTAGACCTCACGCCAGTCCATGAGGCGGACCGGCACGGGGCGGCGCTTGGGAAGCTCGCGTTCACGGGTGGACAGGAAACCCTGAGGGTCAGCCACGGGAAGCCTCCATGATCCGCTCCCACACCTGGGGGCCGTTGAGGTCGAGTCCCTCGGACTCTGCTGTTGCCCGGACGTCCAGAACCCGCTGGTAGTCGCGTGGCAGGACCAGGGTGAAACGGCTCTTGTCGTCGTCCCAGCCGGTGAGCAGCCTTCCGGCGACGGCGGACTCGGTCCATTCGCGATGCCGGGCCAGAAGCTCGTGCACGACCTCCACATCGCTGTCGCGCAGCGGCATGAGGTCGACGAGATCACGGTTGACGTGCTCCTCGCGCAGGTCCAGGACATAGGCCACGCCACCGGACATGCCGGCAGCGAAGTTGCGGCCAGTCGGCCCGAGGACCAGCACGGTGCCACCAGTCATGTACTCGCATCCGTGGTCACCCACCCCTTCGACGACGGCGGTGGCTCCGGAGTTGCGCACGCAGAACCGCTCGCCCACCTGACCGCGCAGGAAGACCTCGCCACTTGTGGCTCCGTAGGCGATCACGTTGCCGGCGATGACATTGTGTTCGGCCGGCAGCGAGGCGGAGCGGTCCGGGCGAACCACCACCCTGCCCCCGGAGAGTCCTTTGCCGACGAAGTCGTTGGCGTCGCCAAAGAGTCGCAACGTGATGCCGGCCGGAAGGAAGGCTCCCAGCGACTGACCCGCTGAACCGGACAGAGAGATGTCGATCGTGTTGTCGGGAAGACCGTGAGGGTAGGCCTTGGTCACCTCGTGGCCGAGCATGGTGCCGACGGTGCGGTGGACGTTGCGAATCGGGAGCTCGATGCGCACAGCCGTCTTGTCCCGCAACGCGTCCTGGCTCATCTCGATCAGCGTGTGGTCGAGCGCTTTCTCTAGCCGGTGGTCCTGAGCAACGGTGTGGCGGCGCGGCGCGCCGTCCGTCGGCTGGATCTCGGTCAGGATCGGTGTGAGATCCAGCCCGCTGGCCTTCCAGTGCTGGACCGCTGCCAGGGTGTCCAGCGCCGACGCCTCGCCGATGGCCTCGTCTATCGACCGGAAGCCGAGGGCGGCCAGGTGCTCGCGAACCTCTTCGGCGATGTACTCGAAGAACGTCTCGACGAACTCGGGCTTGCCCGAGAACCGCGACCGCAGCTCGGGGTTCTGGGTCGCGATGCCCACGGGGCAGGTATCGAGGTGACACGCGCGCATCATGACGCAGCCGCTGACCACCAGCGGAGCGGTGGCAAAGCCGAACTCCTCGGCACCGAGCAGTGCCGCGATCACGACATCACGACCGGTCTTGAGCTGACCATCGACCTGAACCACAATCCGGTCGCGCAAACCGTTGAGAACCAACGTCTGCTGGGTCTCGGCAAGGCCCAGCTCCCACGGCGCACCAGCGTGTTTCAGCGAGGTCAGCGGCGAGGCGCCGGTCCCGCCGTCGTGCCCTGAGATGAGCACGACATCTGCGTGCGCCTTGCTGACGCCGGCAGCGACCGTCCCCACGCCGACCTCGGCCACGAGCTTGACGTGGATGCGCGCCTCGGGATTGGCGTTCTTGAGGTCATGGATCAGCTGAGACAGGTCCTCGATGGAGTAGATGTCGTGGTGCGGCGGAGGCGAGATCAGCCCGACTCCCGGAGTCGAATGGCGGGTCTTGGCCACCCACGGGTAGACCTTGTGACCGGGCAGCTGCCCGCCCTCGCCGGGCTTGGCGCCCTGGGCCATCTTGATCTGGATGTCGCTGGCCTGGGTGAGATAGAGCGAGGTCACCCCGAAACGGCCGGAGGCCACCTGCTTGATCGCCGAGCGTCGCACAGGGTCGAGCAGACGATCCTCGTCCTCACCGCCCTCACCCGTATTCGACCGGCCACCAAGGTGATTCATGGCCACGGCCATCGTCTCGTGAGCCTCCTGGCTGATGGACCCGTAGCTCATTGCTCCTGTGCTGAAGCGGGCCACGATGGCGCCGACCGACTCGACCTCGTCAATGGGCACCGGCGGGCGATTCTGCGCAAACTGGAACAGCCCACGCAACGTCATCAGCCGCTCGGACTGCTCGTCGACGCGCGCCGTGTACTGCTTGAAGACGTCGTAACGACGAGCTCGCGTGGCGTGCTGGAGACGGAAGACCGTCTCGGGGTCGAACAGGTGGGGCTCACCCTCACGACGCCATTGGTACTCGCCACCCACGTCCAGCCTGCGGTGTGGCAGACGCACGCCGTCCAGGGGGAATGCGGTGGCATGACGCGCCGCCACCTCCTGGGCGACGACGTCGAGGCCGATGCCGCCGAGCTGGGAGATCGTTCCGGTGAAGTAGGAGTCGACCAGGTCCTGGGAGAGGCCAATCGCCTCGAAGACCTGGGCGCCGCGATAGGACGCCACGGTCGAGATACCCATCTTCGACATAACTTTCAGCACTCCCTTGCCGAGCGCCTTGATCAGGTTCCGGACCGCCTGCTCGGCACTGACCCCCGTGATGGCACCCGATCGAATCAGGTCCTCCACCGACTCCATTGCCAGATAGGGGTTCACGGCCGCGGCTCCGTAGCCGATGAGGAGCGCAACGTGGTGCACCTCCCTGACGTCTCCGGCCTCGACCAGCAGCCCCACCCGGGTGCGGGTCTTCTCCCTGATCAGGTGGTGATGCACGGCCGAGGTGAGCAACAGTGACGGGATCGGTGCGAGGTCACGGCCTGAGTCGCGATCTGAGAGCACGACAAAGTGGGCACCGTTGACGATGGCCGCCGAGACCTCGCTGAAGATCTCCTCGAGGCGGGCCTTCATCGCGACGCCCCCCCCGGACACGTCATACAGGCCCCGGACCACGTGGGTGGCATAGCCGGGGAGATCGCCGTCGGCGTTGATGTGGACGATCTTGGCCAGTTCGTCGTTGTCGAGCACAGGAAAGGGCAGGACCACCTGCCGGACGTGGGCGGGGCTGACCGAAAGAGCGTTGCCCTCCGGGCCGATCACGGTTCCCAGAGAGGTGACGAGTTCCTCGCGGATGGCGTCGAGCGGCGGGTTGGTCACCTGGGCAAAGAGCTGGCTGAAGTAGTCGAAGATCAGTCGTGGGCGGCTGGACAACACGGCGATCGGGCTGTCGGTGCCCATCGACCCCAAGGCCTCTCCCCCGGTCTTTGCCATGGGAGACAACAGGATCCGCAGCTCTTCCTGCGTGTAACCGAACGTCTGCTGGCGGCGCGCGACTGAAGCCGCGGTATACAGAATGTGCTCGCGATCGGGCAGATCCTCAAGCTTGATCAAACCGGCGTGCAGCCAGTCTTCGTAGGGGTTCTCGGCGGCCAGCGACGACTTGACCTCGTCGTCGCTGACGATGCGGCCATGCTCGGTGTCGACGAGGAACATACGGCCTGGCTGCAACCGGCCCTTTCGAACGACTCGACCGGGCTCGAGGTCGAGGACGCCCGTCTCGGAAGCGAGGATCACCAGGCCGTCGTCGGTGACCCAGTAGCGACCGGGCCGCAGGCCGTTGCGGTCCAGCACCGCCCCGATGATGTTGCCGTCGGTGAACGTGATGCAGGCAGGCCCGTCCCACGGCTCCATGAAGCTGGAGTGGAACTCATAGAACGCCTTGCGGGCGGGGTCCATCTCCTGGTGGTTCTCCCACGCCTCGGGGATCATCATCAGAACCGCGTGCGGCAGCGACCGACCGCTCAGGTGCAACAGCTCCAGGACCTCGTCGAACGACGCAGAGTCGGAGGCGCCGTTGCTGCAGATCGGAAAGAGGCGTTCGAGGTCGCCCGGGATCACCTCACTGGCGAGCTGGCTCTCGCGTGCCCGCATCCAGTTGCGATTGCCCTTGAGGGTGTTGATCTCGCCGTTGTGGGCGATCAGCCGGTAGGGGTGGGCCAGCGGCCACGAGGGGAAGGTGTTTGTCGAGAAGCGCGAGTGGACCAGGGCCAGCTCGGTGGTGAAGCGGCGGTCCGACAAGTCGGGGAAGAACAGCTCGAGCTGACCAGTGGTGAGCATGCCCTTGTAGACCATGGTGCGCGCTGAGAGCGACGGGAAGTAGACCTCAGCCTCGTGCTCGGCCCGTTTGCGCAGGCAGTAGGCCAGACGTTCAAGGCCCATGCCCACCACGCGGCCCGCAGACGCGGTCACGAACAGCTGGCGGAAGAACGGCATACAGGCACGGGCTGAATCACCGACGAGCTCGACGACGATGGGCACATCACGCCACCCGAGGACCTTCAGCCCCTCCTCGGAGGCGATGGTGGCAATAGTCGCCTCGACGCCAGCGCGCTCATCGCTATCTGTCGGCAGGAAGGCGATTCCCGCGGCATAGGCGCCCCTGGATGGCAGCTCGAAGTCCACCACCTCGCGCAGAAACGCGTCCGGGATCTGGGTGAGGATGCCGGCTCCGTCGCCCACCATCGGGTCGGCGCCGGTCGCACCGCGGTGCTCAAGGTTGCGCAGTGCTGTCATTGCGTGGTCGACGATGTCGTGCCCCGCGCTGCCGCGCATGGTCGCGACAAACGCGACCCCGCATGCGTCGTGCTCGAACTCGGGGCGGTACAACCCCTGGCTCGCCGGCTGGGCAGAAAAAAGCGAAGAAACCACGTTCGACACCGTCCTAAACATCTCGAGAAGCACCTCGGGAACCCCCATGGACGGCATTGGCCAGCGAGGTCATCGCACAATACCGGAAAGCCCGCAATCCGGACAGGTGCGGGCTGTCAGTCCGGATGCTGGGAAAGGTCGACAGCCTGGCGGCGGGTCCTCCCCAGGCGCCAATAGGTGAACGCCGCACCGGCGAACACGATCACCGACGTCCAGACGTTGAGCCGAAGACCGAGGACGTGGTTGGCATCGTCAATGCGCAACGTCTCGATGAAACCCCGGCCCAAGGTATACAGGAGCACGTACAGGGCGAAGATCTGGCCTTTGGCAAAGGTGAACCGACGGTCCAGCAGCACCAGGGCCAGTGCGACCAGCAGGCACCACAGGGACTCGTAGAGGAAGGTCGGCTGGAAGGTGCCAAGGATGTTCGTCGTACCGCCCGGACAGGTGACCGCGTGCCCCGCGCCCTGGTCCCAACAGTGGATCTCGAGGCCCCACGGCAGGTCGGTCCGGGCACCGTACAGCTCGTTGTTGAAGTAGTTCCCCCATCGCCCGATCGCCTGGGCGAGAACGACCCCGGGGGCCGCCGCGTCGGCATAGTCCAGGAAGCGAACCCCGTTGCGACGACAGCCAATCCAGGCACCAAAGGCACCGAGCGCCACAGCCCCCCAGATGCCGAGGCCGCCCTCCCAGATCTTGAAGGCGTTGAGCGGATGGCCCCCTTCACCGAAGTAGGCCTGCGGGCTGGAGATCACGTGGTACAGCCGGCCGCCGACGATCCCGATGGGGACGACCCAAATTGCCACATCCAGCGCCTGCCCCGGCTTGCCCCCGCGGTCTTCGAGGCGCTTCTGGGTGATCCAGACGGCCAGGATGATGCCAGCGAGGATGCACATGGCATAGGCCCGGACGGGGAACAATCCGATGTCCCAGACCCCCTGGTCCGGGCTCGGAATGGACGAGATCACTTCGTGGCGGCCTTGA
>JBDTMW010000017.1:0-15020 GCA_039934065.1 Actinomycetota bacterium
ACCGCAACATCAACTTCACCAACATCTGTTACGTGGGCTGCCGCTTCTGCGCCTTTGCCCAGCGCAGGACCGACGCCGACGCCTTCACCTTGTCCCTCGAGCAGGTCGGACAGCGAGCGGCCGAGGCCCAGGCTCTCGGTGCCACGGAGGTCTGCATGCAAGGTGGCATCGACCCGTCGCTCGGGCGGACGGCATACGCGGACATCGTCCGGTCCGTGAAGGCGGCCGCGCCCGGCATCCACGTGCATGCGTTCTCACCGATGGAGATCGCGACCGCATCGGCCAAATCCGGGATCTCGGTGCGCGCCTGGCTCGAGGAGCTCAAGGACGCCGGACTTGACTCGATCCCGGGCACGGCGGCAGAGATACTCGACGATGAGATCCGGTGGGTTCTGACCAAGGGCAAACTGCCCTCGGCGCAGTGGGTCGAGATCGTCGCGACTGCCCACGAGCTGGGCATCCCGTCGAGCAGCACCATGATGTACGGCCACGTCGACCACCCGAGGCACTGGGTGGGTCACTTGCGCACCCTCAATGCGTTGCAGGACCGCACCGGCGGCTTCACCGAGTTCGTCCCGCTTCCCTTCATCCACACCAATGCACCCGTCTACCTGGCCGGTCTCGCTCGCCCGGGACCGACGATGAGGGACAACAGGGCGGTCCACGCCGTGGCTCGGTTGATGCTGCACGGACGCATCCCCAACGTCCAGACCTCATGGGTCAAGCTCGGTGTCGACGGCACCCGCGCGATGCTGCGGGGCGGGGCAAACGACGTCGGCGGCACCCTGATGGAGGAGACGATCAGCCGGATGGCCGGGTCGGAGCACGGCTCCGCCAAGACCGTTGAGGAGCTCAGGGCGATCGCTGAGGGAATTGGCCGTCCGGTGCGCCAAAGGACGACGACCTACGCGCCGCGTTAGCCTTGACCCTCGTGAAGACCTTCGAGCAGTTGTACGCCGAGCTGACCGACAAGGCTGCCACGCGCCCGGAAGGGTCAGGCACCGTCGCTGCGCTGGATGCCGGGGTCCATGCGATCGGCAAGAAGATCGTCGAGGAGGCGGCCGAGGTGTGGATCGCCGCTGAGTACGAGGGCAAGGAGCGCACTGCCGAGGAGATCAGCCAGCTCCTCTATCACGTGCAGGTCATGATGCTTGCTGCTGACATCTCTCTCGACGACGTCTACACCCACCTCTGACCTGAGTCCCACCCCCGACCCTGGTACCTCTGAACCGAGCGCCCGCTTCTCTACCCAAGGACCACATCCATGTTACGAATCGCCGTGCCCAACAAGGGTTCCCTCTCCCTGGCCGCTGCCGAGATGCTGCGAGAGGCGGGCTACCGGGGACGCCGGGAGCCAAAGGAGCTCGTGCTGATCGATGCCGACCAGGACATCGAGTTCTTCTTTCTGCGTCCACGTGACATCGCGGTGTATGTCGGCTCGGGCAGCCTCGATGGCGGCATCACCGGCCGTGACCTCTTGCTGGACTCCGGCGCCGCCGCGGTCGAGTCGATGTCGCTCGGTTTTGCCGTCTCAACCTTCCGCTTTGCCGCGAAACCGGGAGTTGCCAAGAGCGTCAACGACATCCAGGGCAAGCGAGTCGCCACCAGCTACGCCGGCCTGGTGTCCGCCTATCTGGCCGAGCACGGCGTCGATGCCGATGTCGTTCGGCTCGACGGCGCGGTCGAGACGGCTATCACGCTGGGCGTCGCGGACGTTATCGCGGACGTTGTCGAGACCGGAACCACGTTGCGGCAGCAGGGACTTGAGGTCTTCGGTGATCCGATCCTGCGCAGCGAGGCCGTGCTGATCCAGCGCGCGGACAGCGTGGCTCAGGGCTCGCTCGACGTCCTGGCCCGCCGCCTTCAGGGGGTCATCACGGCGCGCAGCTACGTGATGATGGACTATGACGTGCGGGTTGAGCTGGTGGAACGGGCGTGCGCCCTCACCCCCGGCTTGGAGTCGCCGACCGTGTCGCCGCTGCACGACAAGGGGTATGTCGCCGTACGTGCGATGGTGCCGCGAAGCAGCACGAACCAGGTGATGGACGAGCTCTACGACCTTGGGGCGCGCGCCATACTGGTCACCGACATCGCGGCCTGCCGGATCTGATGTCCAGCACGGCCGATAGCCGGGCCCGGCCCGACCCCTATGCCGTATTCCGTCCGCGACGAGGGCGGCGGGTCGCACTCGTCATGTCAGCGTTGTCCTTGTTGATCTTCAGCGGTGGCGCCGTTTCGCTGCCGAAAACGGATCCGCTCTACGATGGATGGGATCTCGCCGACAGGCTCCTCCTGGTTCTCTGCGGGGTCGCTGTGGCAGGGGTGCTGTGGCGCTACGCCTCGATTCGGGCGGTCGCGTCGCCCAAGGGCCTGGTGATCCGCAACCTGGTCACGACGCGAAAACTTGAGTGGGCGCAGATCGTCCGTGTCCAGTTCAGCGGAGGCGCGCCGTGGGTGACCGTGGACCTCGATGACACCGATACCGTTGCGGTCATGGCGATCCAAAAGGCGGATGGTGCGTCGGGCAGGGCCGAGGCGGCGCGTTTGTCGGCGCTGGTCCAGGTTCACGGTGGACCACGCTAGTCAGGGCACCTTGGGTCGTCCCGGCTTGACCTGCACCGCCAGGGCTATCTGAACCAGCATCATGAGTGCCAGCAGCAGCCAGATCGCGCGGAAGTCGCCGGTCAGGTCGTGTAGCGCCCCGGTGACGGTGGGCCCGAAGGACGCGATCGTGTAGCTCACGAAGAAGGCCATTGCGGTCAGTCGCCCACTGCCTGCCGGGGTTTGCGCGTAGTCCACGAGCAACACGAGTGCCAGCGAGAATGCCGCGCCCTGCCCCAGACCGAGCGCGCAGACCCACACCCAGGCCGCGGCATCGGGTGCCACGAGCAGGCCAAGCATGCCCACCAGTCCCAGTCCGGCAGCCGGCATCAACAGGAGCCGATGGTCGTGGACCTTGTCGGTGAGCACCGGTCCGAGCAGGCCTGAGATCAGCTGGGCACCCCCGAACGCCGACAACAGGTAGCCAGCTGTCGCGGGATCCCAGCCTCGGGCGACATACGACGGAGCGATCCACGCCAGGCTCGAGTAGAACTGCCAGGACTGAACGCTGAGGTAGGCCGCGACAACCCACGCGGTTGGGTGTCGCCAGGGCAGCCCATGGCTTGTGGCCGCAACAGGATTGGCGGCCCGGTATCTCGAGAGCCGCAGTGCGATCGGCGCCCAGGCGAGCGCACCGACCGCTGCAAGAATGCTCCAGGACGCGAGGGAGCCTTGCCAGGATCCGAGACGTGCCGCGAGGGGCACGGACAACGCAGCTGAAGCCGCAGCCCCGCCCATCATGGCGAACATATAGAGACCCGTGATCGTCCCGGTGCGCTCCGGTGGAAACACCGCCTTGACCAGGTGGGGGAGCAGTGCGCTGGCCACGGCGATGCCGAACCCAGCCACGAGCGTGCCGGCGTACAGCGCCCAGATCTGGTCGCCCCACGATCGCAGCAACACGCCGACGAATACCGCGATCATCGCGATCTGAACCGAGACGGCGGCACCGATGCGTTCGCCCATGCGTCGTGCAGCTGGCGCCATGAGACCCATGCAGAGCACCGGGAGGGTGGTGACGGCGCCGATCCACGCGCTGGACAGGTCCAGCTCGGCTGCGATGGTCCTGGTCAGAGGGGGGACGCTGGCAATCGCGGTTCGCAGGTTCGCCGCGACAGCGACCAGTGCGAGCGCCATCAGCCAGACCGGCGGCAGGCCGACCGTGTCGACGGACCGGCTGTTGGCGGGCTCAGAAGTGGTCAAGACCCAGCCGTTCTGCTCGCATGCCGCGCGGAGCAGTAGTCCGCGTGAACGAATCTCATGGGGTGGTGTTGATGATGAGGTCAGCCCGGTCGCGTGTCGCATCGGCCTGGAAGAGGGCATCCTCCTGTACGGCCCACCGTTGCCAGTGAGGGAGAAACGTCTCTCCATCGCGCTCCACGCCTCGTTTGAAGCGGACGTCGCGGTCGGCCTCGAGCCAGACGAGCACCGACTCCAGCTCCGCGCCCCGTCCTGCGCCTGAGCCCACACCTTCGACAAGCAGCAGGAGAGTTGTGGGCAGGGTGTGCCACTGCGCATACCGGTCGTGCTCCCAGTCCCATCGCCGGTATGACGCCCGCTCGCCTCGGGAGATCGGGGCCAGGATCTGGTCATGCAGGTCGGCGACGGCCTGGTCCAGACCGTCCCAGCCGGGATACAGGTCGTCCATGTGCAGAAAGTGGGCACTGGGTAGGGCTGTAGCCAGGGCGGCGGCGAAGTCCGTCTTGCCCGCTCCGCTAGGACCGTCGACGGCTACGACAGTCGTTGCGCCACAGCGTGGCCGGGCATTACCGATAGCCCGGAGTGCCGCTGCGATCGCTTCTTCCGGGGCAGAGATGTGCATCTCTGGACTGTAGACAACAGGCGACCGCGTGGCACGCGGTCGGTAGGCTCTCGGGGTGAGTGTCGCGATACGGGTCATCCCCTGCCTTGACGTGGATGCCGGCCGTGTCGTCAAGGGGGTCAACTTCGAGAACCTGCGTGACGCGGGTGATCCGGTCGAGCTGGCCAAGCGCTACGACGAGCAGGGTGCCGACGAGCTGACCTTCCTCGACGTCACCGCCAGCAGCGGCAACCGCGAGACCACCCTTGACGTGGTGCGAAGGACCGCCGAGCAGGTGTTCATCCCCCTGACCGTCGGCGGGGGGGTCCGCACGGTTGACGACGTGGACCGCCTGCTGCGCGCGGGTGCCGACAAGGTGGGGGTCAACACGGCCGCCATCTCGCGTCCTGGGCTGATCGCCGAGATCGCCGATCGTTTCGGCTCCCAGATCCTGGTCCTCTCCGCTGATGTCAGACGCCGGCGTGACGAGTCGGGTTCGGCCACGGACGAGTTCGAGGTGACCACGCATGGTGGGAGACAGGGGACAGGACTGGACGCGATCGCCTGGTGTGCAAGGGCTGCCGAGATGGGGGCGGGGGAGATCCTGCTCAACTCGATGGACGCTGACGGGACCAAGAACGGCTTTGACCTGCAGCTCATCGCGGGCGTCCGGCGAGAGGTCAACGTGCCCCTGATCGCCAGTGGCGGCGCAGGCACCATCGCGGACTTTGCACCCGCCGTCGACGCTGGGGCCGACGCCGTCCTCGCAGCCAGCGTCTTCCATTACGGGGAGCTCACCATCGGCCAGGTCAAGGCCGCGCTGCGTAGTCACGGACTCCCGGTCCGCTGAGCCCGACCCGCGGACGACCCACCTGGCTCGTCGGTGGTCAGCTCGCCGTTCGTGGGTAGGTCAGATGGCGGCGAGGGCCTCGTCCGCGCCAGAGAGCTCGACCTCCGCGACGCCCCGACGCCCCATCGAGTAGAGCAACAGCTCGCCCGGCGTGCCCTTGACCACGACGGTGCCGAGATCAGTCGCCGGATGCACGAGGCGTTGGCCGTATGACGGTGCGATCAGGCGCACGCCCACCGCCGAGCTGGCGAAACGCACCCGGGTGATCCCGGGGATGATGGCCCACAGCGCGTGCTCGACCTCGCTGGGGAGCACCCGGGCGGTCCAGTCCGGTCCGCCTCGGAGGACGTCCTCATGGTGTACGAAGAACTCGACCGTGTTGATCGCCATGTCGATCGCGGGCAGCGACATCGGCGACCAGCGCGGAGGACCTGAGCGGACCTGTTCGACCAGTCGGGGCCAACCCGTTCGAAGGTGTCACACAGGTTTTGGCGTTCAACGCTGGCTAACCGGGTCATCACGACATCCTGACATCCCGGGTCACCGGGCCGACCGCTGGAGTCGGCACGTGGCCCAGCGAGTGCAAAGCCGCCGGGGGTCGTTCACGAACGCGAGGTGGCATCGGCGTGCCGTGAGAAGGTGGGTCATCCCTGTTCAGCCTCTGGAGGCAGTCTTGACGTCGGCGTCGTCACCCACTCTTCGACGCGGTCTGAGCGTCGTGGGTCATGGCATCCGCGAGCAGCCTCGCTGGTTCGCGCTGGCGGTGCTCGGGAGCGCGCTCTACGGCGTCATGACGGTTGCCACCGCAACGGTGATCGGCAAGGTTGTCCGCGAGATCGTCGGACCGGCCATCAAGGCCCGACAGGTGTCCGCCGGGCAGCTCTGGCAGGCGGGCCTCCTGCTGTCCGCGGTCGTCCTGGTCAACGTCATCGGCATCGTCGTACGACGGATCGCGGCGGGCATCACGTTCAACAACCTCGCTGCCCTGTACCGACGTCGCGTCACCCGCCAGTACCTCCGGCTGCCCCTGTCCTGGCACCACCGACACCCGTCGGGGCAGTTGCTGTCCAACGCGAATGCAGACGTCGAGGCGACCTGGCAGGTGTTCCAGCCGTTGCCGATGGCGCTGGGCGTCATCGTGATGCTGCTCGTGGCGGCGGTGCAGATGTTCCTTGTCGATCCAGTTCTCGCGGCGATCGGAATGCTCGTATTCCCAATGCTTTTCGTCGCGAACCTTGCTTTCCAGCGCCGCATGTCGCCCCTCGTGACCCGGTCACAACAGCTGCGGGCCGACGTCTCCGAAGTAGCCCATGAGAGCTTTGAGGCAGCGCTTGTCGTCAAGTCCATGGGCCGTGAGGACCACGAGGCAGCGCGGTTCACTCACGTCGCCAACCGGCTCAAGGACGCCAACGTCGAGGTCGGCCGCACCCGTGGGCTGTTCGACCCGGCGATCGAGGGCATCCCCACACTGGGCACCCTGGCGGTTCTCGCGGTGGGCACAGCCAGAGTCGCCAGCGGCGACCTGACCGCCGCCGAAGTTGTCCAGATCGCCTACCTGTTCTCGCTGCTCTCCTTCCCGGTTCGCGCCTTGGGGTGGGTGCTCGCCGAGCTTCCCCGCACCGTCGTCGGCTGGGAGCGTGTTGATGCCGTCCTGCAGGCCAAAGGTGGCATGCACTATGGCGATCGGCGCCTTGCGCATGATGGCGCCAGTCGCGTTCAGAGCGACAACGCGTCCTACTCCTATGACGTGAGTCGTGAGGACGGCACCGTCACCAAGACCAGCCCGGCGGTCCGCTCGGTCACCATCGACGTGTCCCCTGGTGGTACCACTGCGCTGGTGGGACCCACCGGCTCTGGCAAGTCGACCTTGGCGTCCCTGGTGCTGCGGTTGATCGACCCGGACTCCGGTGTCGTTCGCCTGGACGGTATCGACCTGCGTGACGTTGTCCGCGGTGGTGTGCCCGAGGTCGGCTCGCTTGTCGCGCAGCAGACGTTCCTGTTCGACGACACCGTTCGCGGCAACGTCGCACTGGGGGTCGACACGGACGACGCGCAGGTGTGGCAGGCGCTGCGCATTGCCCAGGCTGACGGCTTCGTCGCAGCGCTGCCAGATGGCCTCGACACTCGGGTCGGTGAGCGGGGCGCCAGCCTGTCTGGCGGCCAACGGCAGCGAATCGCCTTGGCACGAGCGGTGATCCGTAACCCTCAGCTCTTGGTGCTGGACGATGCCACGAGTGCTGTGGACCCAAGCGTCGAGCAGGCCATTCTGGCCGGGCTGCGTGAGTCAGGTCCCGGGACGACCGTGCTCGTGGTGGCCTACCGGATGGCGACGATCGCGTCGGCCGACGATGTCGTCTACATGGAGAGCGGCCGTGTGGTCGACCACGGCACCCACGACCAGCTGCTGTATCGCTGCGCGGGATATGCCAGGCTGGTCACCGCCTACGCCCGCGAGGCTGCCGAGCGGGCCGCGGTGCTTGCCGATGAGGACCGCCCCGACGCGCAAGGAGCCGGCTCGTGAGCCCGTCCACCCGTTCGCGTGCTTCGCAGGATGCCAGCGGCATCGAGTCCAGCCAGCACCTCGGGACCTGGGCGACCCTGCGGCGAGGCCTTGAGCTGTCGCCGGAGCTGCGCAAGGGCATTGGCGTCACCGTGAGCCTGGCCCTGATCTCGACGGTGGGCCGGGTCGTCGTGCCCTTCGTCGTGCAACAGACAACCGACCGCGGGATCATGGCCGGGTCGGGCCCTGACATCGGGCTGGTCCTTCGGCTGGTTCTGCTGGCCGCCTGCGGTGTCGTCCTCACGGCCGTCACCTCATACTTCGTCAACATTCGCTTGTTCCGCGCATCGGAGAGTGGCTTGGCGACATTGCGGATCAAGGCTTTTCGGCATATTCACGACCTCTCGATGCTCACCCAGAACACCGAGCGGCGCGGTTCGCTGGTCTCGCGGGTGACCAGCGACGTCGACACGATCTCGATGTTCGTGCAGTTCGGCGGGCTGATGTTGATCGTGTCCCTCGGCCAGCTGACGCTGGCCACGGTGATGATGGTGATCTACAGCCCCATCCTCGCCGCCGTCGTATGGATCTGCTTTGTGCCGTTGTTCCTCCTGATCCGCCGGTTCCAGGACATCGTCGGCAGGGCCTTCACCCTCGTGCGTGAACGGGTCGGCGAGCTGCTGGGAGCGGTGTCTGAGTCCGTGGTCGGCGCGGCGACAATCCGGGCCTACGGGGTTGAGGACCGCACCGCAGCCCGCATCGACACCGCCATCGAGAACCACCGTCTGGCCTCCGTGTCGGCCCAGATCAAGGCGGTGGCCGCGTTCACGTCGGGCCAGCTCGTCTCAGGGCTGACGACGGCGATCATCGTCGTGGTCGGAACGGTCCTTGCGGTTCACGGGCAGCTGAGCCTGGGCGAGCTGCTCGCCTTCCTGTTCCTGGTGCAGCTGTTCACCCAGCCGGTGCAGACCGCCACCGAGATCCTCAACGAGATGCAGAACGCCGTCGCAGGGTGGCGCCGGGTGATCGCCGTGATCGACACACCGGCTGACGTTGCCGATCCCGCTGAGCTCGGGCAGTCACTCCCGCGTGGCCCGATCACCGTGGTCTTCGACGGCGTCGGGTTCGCCTATCCGGGTGGCGAGCCGGTGCTGAACGACGTCGACCTTGAGATCGCGCCCCGGTCGCGTGTCGCCATCGTCGGCGAGACCGGCTCCGGCAAGTCGACGCTGGCCAAGCTGCTCACGCGCCTGATGGACCCGACGGTGGGCACCGTCCAGATCGACGGCGTGGACCTGCGCGACGTCAGGTTCAGCTCACTTCGCAGCCGGGTAGTACTCGTGCCTCAAGAGGGGTTCCTGTTCGACGAAACGCTGCTGGACAACATCCGTTTCGGCAAACCGGTTGCGACCGAGGATGACGTGCGACTGGCACTGACCGAGCTTGGCCTGGACGAGTGGCTGGGCGGGCTCCCGCAAGGCCTCTGGACCCAGGTCGGTCAACGAGGGGAGTCCCTCTCGGCTGGTGAGCGACAGCTGGTGGCACTGGCCAGGGCCTATCTGGCAGACCCGGACCTGCTCGTTCTGGACGAAGCGACGTCTGCGGTCGACCCGGCCACCGAGGTGAGGGTGCAGCGGGCATTGGACAGCCTGAGTCGTGGGCGCACGTCCATCACCATCGCCCACCGACTCTCGACGGCTGAGGCTGCCGACGAGGTGATCGTCGTGGACAAGGGCCGCATCGTGGAGCGAGGGCCTCACCATGAGCTCGAGGGCGCGGGCGGTGTCTACGCAGGGCTGCATGCGTCGTGGGTGGCCCAACAGCAGGTGTCGTGAGGACCACGCGGGGTCTTGACGGCCTAACGGGGTCATGAAGATCTAGTGCGCCTCGACGATCGAGACGCCGAGCAGCACGGCCCCCAGGGCGCTGATGAGGCCGATGCCCGCCCAGATTCCTTTGAGGGTGGGGTTTGTCAAGAAGGTGTGCAGCGCGGCACCGATGCCGGACAACGCAACGAGCAGCAGCTTGACCATCAGGGTGGTCCGGTACGCATCGCTCTCGCCGCCGGCCCCCGCGAGCATCCAGCCGCCGGTCAGGATGAGCACCGCGAAGGCGGGCCAGGACACCCAGGCGAAGGCCCGCGAAGCGGGGGCAATCGCGTCAGGGGCCACCCGGCGGAGCGGTCCCATCAGCGCCGCAAGGACGATCTGACCGCCCACCCAGATGGTCGCCCCGAGCACGTGCAGGGTCAGTCGTACGACGTCGAGGTCGATTGTCAGCATCCCAGCATCCAACACTGGCGCACTTCGCGCGTTTGCCCAGGGGGGGTCGCACGGCAGAATGTCCACGTGTCCCCATCCGTGCCCCCGTCCGCGTCCCAGCCCGACCCGCAGCCATCCCTGGCCGCCGGGACTGCTCGGAGGCTGAAGCGGGACGCCCAGGGTCTCGTCTGCGCCGTCGTGCAACAGCACGACACCGGCGAGGTGCTGATGGTCGGCTGGATGGACGACGAGGCACTTCATCGCACGCTGACATCGGGCCGGGTGACGTTCTGGTCGCGTAGCCGTGGTGAGTACTGGCGCAAGGGCGATACCTCGGGTCATGCCCAGTACGTCACGAGCGTCGCGCTGGACTGCGACGGTGACGCTCTGCTCGTCCGTGTCGACCAGATCGGAGCGGCCTGCCACACCGGGGCGCGCTCCTGCTTCGACGACCGCGATCTGGCTGCGGTTCAAGGACATCCGGATGAGTGAGCCCACTCCCGACCTCAGGTATGGCGTGACCTGGCCGTCGCTCGGGACGTTCACCGAGCTGGCCCGAACCCGTCGCGTCATCCCGGTCGTGCGCCGGCTGCTCGCCGATGCAGAGACTCCGGTGGGTGTCTACCGCAAGCTCGCCAAGAATGCACCGGGCACCTTCCTTCTCGAGTCCGCAGAGCACGGGGGAGTGTGGTCCCGCTACTCCATAGTGGGTGCCGCCTGCAGTGCCGTCCTGACCGAGAAAGACGGCCTGACCCACTGGATTGGCGAGCCTCCGGTGGGCGTTCCCACCACTGGCAATCCGCTGGAAGCGTTGCGCGACACCGTTTCTACGCTCGCGACCGACCCCATCCCGGGCCTGCCGCCGTTGACCGGCGGCATGGTCGGGGCGATCACGTATGACGCGGTGCGGCGCTGGGAGAAGGTCCCCGACAACGCGTCCGACGAGCTGCACCTGCCCGAGCTGGCCATGATGCTCGCCACCGACCTCGCGGTGCTGGACCACGCCGATGGCTCCCTGCTTCTGGTGGCCAACGCCGTGAACTACGACGCGACGGACGAACGGGTTGAAGAGGCCTGGACGGACGCCGTCAGCCGGCTCGACCGGATGACTGCCGATCTCGCTGCCTCGGCGCCCAGCACCGTCGCCGTCGTGGAACCCACAGCGCCGGAGGCTTCCAGCAGCCACACGCCCCAGCAGTTCTTGGCGATGGTCGAGGCCGGCAAAGAGGCAATTCGGGCTGGTGAGGTATTCCAGGTCGTTCTCTCCCAACGGTTCTCGGTTGACTGCCCGGCCGACGCGCTCGATGTCTATCGCGTGCTTCGCGCCTCGAACCCAAGTCCGTACATGTACCTGCTACGGCTCCCTGCACCGGACGGCACGGCATACGACGTCGTGGGTTCGAGTCCGGAGGCGCTGGTCAAGGTCACCGGGAGACGGGCCATCACCCACCCGATCGCGGGCTCGCGGCCGCGTGGAGAGACACCCGAAGCAGATGTCGCCAACAGCGACGACCTGCTGGCCGACGCAAAGGAGCGTTCGGAGCATGTGATGCTCGTTGACCTGTCACGCAACGATCTCCAGAGAGTGTGTCGTGCAGGCACCGTCGACGTGGTCGAGTTCATGACGATCCGGCGCTACAGCCACATCATGCATCTGGAGTCCACCGTGGTTGGCGACATCCGGCCGGAGCAGAGCGCCTATGACGTGCTCGTCGCGACGTTCCCAGCCGGCACGCTCTCCGGGGCGCCCAAACCGCGGGCGATGGCCCTGATCGACGAGCTCGAGCCGAGCCGCCGCGGTATCTATGGCGGAGTCGTTGGCTATCTCGACTTTCACGGCGACCTCGACATGGCCATTGCGATCCGCACCGCGGTGATCAAGGGCGGGCGGGCATACGTCCAGGCCGGCGGTGGGATCGTCGCCGACTCGGTGCCGCGTCTGGAGTTTGACGAGAGCGTCAACAAGGCGGCGGCGGCTCTGCGAGCTGTCGCCTCGGCCGCGGGGCTACGGGCACCATGATCGGGAGCCATGCCAGCAAACGGACGGTGCTGGTCCTCCTGCTGGCCGGTGCCGCACTGATCCTGGTCAGCGGTTCCCGCGAGTGGGTCTCGGGCTCGATCGGCGATGCCGCGCTTGGCGCAACGGTGTTGCACGGTAAGGGATCTGACGTCGCACCAGGAGCGTTGGCTGCTGCGCTGGTGGGCCTGGCCTCTGCAGTTGCCGCGACGACGGCCGGCACGGTTGTGCGACTCATCGCGGCCTCGTCTGCACTGCTGGCCGCCGTCCTCGGCGCCGCTGTGGTCGTCTCGGTTCTCGGCGACCCAGACGGCGCGCTGGGCGAGCTTGCTGCAGCCGGCACAGGGCGCAGCGGGGTCGTCATCGCGCACGGTCAGGCTGGGAGCTGGGCATGGGTCGCACTGGCGGCGGCGCTCGTCATGGGGCTCGGTGGACTGGGCGCGCTGGCGGGATCCCGCCGCTGGAAGGGGCTCTCGAGCCGCTATGACGCACCGGTTCCCAGCCAGGCGCGTCCGCCCGGCGCGAGTCCCGATGCAGCGGTCGAACCACCTCGCCGTCGCGAGTCGGACTGGGACCGGATCTCCCGTGGTGAGGACCCCACGATCGAGAAGTCAAGCCGATAAAGGCTTTGCGGCTGGCTGAGGCTGACACAATGGCGTCAGGGCTGGAGGAACGGCAACGAAGAACAGACCGCCGCACTGAGGAGAGAGCTATGGCAGAGCACGGACACGGTCACAGCACTGCAGCCTGGGCTGCCGTCGGGATCTTGCTGGTCGCAGTGTCCCTGGTCTGTCTGGCCGTGGTGATCACCAGCTGGCCGTTGGCCATCGTGGGCATCGTCCTGATGCTCGTCGGCCTCGCAACGGGCAAGGTCCTGGCCATGGCGGGCTTTGGTGCCGCCAAGCCCGACCGGCCGGCTGCAGGCACCGTCGTTCGCTGATCACCGCTGCTCCACGGAATCGTGCCTGGGGGTCGGTTCGGACCGGCTCCAGTTCGTGGATAGCCTTGACCGGTGTCCACGGTCCTCGACGAGATCATTGCCGGCGTCAGGGAGGATCTTGCCGTTCGACAGACCCAGACCTCGCTCGATGACCTGAAAGCCCGCACGGAGCGGATCGCACCGGCGTACGACGCGATCGCGGCTCTCAAGGACGGGCACGGGGTCAAGGTCATCGCCGAGGTTAAGCGCTCCAGCCCGAGCAAGGGCGCTCTGGCCATGATTGCCGATCCTGCCGGGCTGGCTGCCGACTACGCCGCCGGCGGGGCCAGCGTGATCAGCGTCCTGACCGAGCGACGTCGTTTCGGCGGCAGCCTCGAGGATCTCGCCGCGGTGCGAGCGGTGGTTGGAATTCCGTTGCTGCGCAAGGACTTCACCGTCTCCTCGTACCAACTGTGGGAGGCACGTGCCTATGGCGCCGACGTCATCCTGCTGATCGTCGCGGCCCTCGACCAACCCACACTTGTCGGCTTGCGTGAGCGTGCAGAGTCCCTCGGGATGGCAGCTCTGGTCGAGGTGCACGACGAGGCTGAGGCAGAGCGCGCGGTGGATGCTGGCGCGCGGATCATCGGCGTCAACGCCCGCAACCTCAAGACTCTCGAGGTCGACCGTCATACGTTCGCACGACTGGCCCCGCACATCCCCAGCGGGATCATCAAGGTCGCCGAGTCCGGGGTTCGCGGGCCGCACGACGTGATCGACTACGCCCAAGCGGGCGCGGACGCCGTGCTGGTCGGAGAGAGCCTGGTGACCGGTGACCGCCCGCTTGAAGCCGTGGCTGCTTTGATTGCTGCAGGTGCTCATCCAGCGCTACGTCAACGGGGAGTCTGATGAACGAACATCCCAGCTCGACCGGTGGGGTCACGCGGCCGGGCCGCTTCGGCTCGTATGGCGGCCGCTACGTCCCGGAAGCGCTGGTGGCCGCCCTGGAGCAGCTCGACGAGGCACGGCTCAAGGCCAACATCGACCCGGCATTTCAGGGCGAGCTCGAGCGCCTGCAGAGCACCTATGCGGGCCGCCCCAGCATCATCACAGAGGTCCCGAAGTTCGCCGAGCACGCTGGGGGAGCGCGCATCCTGCTCAAGCGTGAGGACCTGAACCACACCGGTTCGCACAAGATCAACAACGCGCTGGGCCAGGCGCTTCTGACCAAGCGCATGGGCAAGACGCGAATCATCGCTGAGACAGGGGCTGGTCAGCACGGCGTCGCGAGCGCGACCGCTGCCGCTCTGATGGGCCTTGAGTGCGTCGTCTACATGGGAACCAAGGACACGAAGCGTCAGGCACTGAACGTCGCCCGGATGCGGCTGCTCGGCGCCGAGGTGATCCCGGTGAGCCAGGGCAGCGCGACCCTGAAGGACGCGATCAACGAAGCGATGCGCGACTGGGTCACCAACGTCGAGACCACCCACTACCTGATCGGCACAGTCACCGGGCCGCACCCGTTCCCGGAGATGGTGCGTGACTTCCAGCGGGTCATCGGTGTCGAGGCACGGGCGCAGGTGCTCGACCTCATCGGGCGTCTGCCCGATGTCGTGTGCGCGTGCGTCGGCGGCGGCTCCAACTCCATGGGAATCTTCCACCGTTTCATCGACGACCGCTCCGTGCGCCTGGTGGGGCTCGAGGCCGGGGGTGAGGGTGTCGAGACGGACAAGCATGCGGCACGGTTCAGCACCGGCCTTCCAGGGGTCCTGCACGGCGCGTTCACCTACGTCCTCCAGGACGAAGACGGACAGACCCTGGAGTCCCATTCCGTCTCGGCCGGGCTGGACTACCCGAGCGTCGGTCCCGAGCACTCCTTCCTGCGGGACACCGGCCGGGCCGAGTACCGCCCGATCACCGACTCCGAGGCCATGGACGCTTTCGCGTTGCTCTGCCGGACCGAGGGGATCATTCCCGCGATCGAGAGTGCGCACGCGCTTGCCGGCGCCCTCGAGATCGGCCGCGAGATCGGCCCTGACGGCATCGTGCTGGTCAACCTGTCGGGGCGCGG
>JBDTMW010000018.1:0-15011 GCA_039934065.1 Actinomycetota bacterium
TCCGCATGATCGCGAACGGCTGGCCCAACCGGACGGCGATGGGCGTCGCCGTGGGGGTGCGCGTCGCCTTGGGAGTGGGCGATGCCGTGGGAGTGGGGGAAGGGGTCGGTATCACGGCGTCGTCACGAAGGAACCTGCGCTCGAGACTCTGGACTTCGGCCGCCTGTTCGTGATTCGCGGTCACGTCGGTCCACCACAGCTGCCACGCCACGAAGAGCAACGTCAGCAGCCCGACGGTGATCAGCAGCTCGCCGCCCACGCCGACCACCCCACGCAGCACCGTCATCGCCGGCCCCTCATCCCTGGCTCTGCGCATAGACAAGACTCAGGCTTCCTGCGTATGCCGGAAAGCTCGCCTGCTCCTTGCTGGTCACGTCGTAGCCCATACCGAGGGCAACGTACTCCCGGTAGATCGAGACCTGACTGCTGCTGTTCAAAGCATCGCGCAGGGCGGCCACGTCACCGATCGCTTGTATGACATAGGGCGGCGAATAGACCCGCCCCTGCAGGATCAACGTGTTGCCCACGCACCGAACGGCACTGGTCGAGATGACGCGCTGGTCCTGCAACATCATCGCCTCGGCGCCACCTGCCCACAGCGCATTGACCACGCCCTGGACGTCCTGCTGGTGCACCACGATGTCGTCAGCGGTGTAGCCCTCGGGCAGACTTGCGGCGGTTCGTTTGGCATCGTTCAGCGTCACCGAAACAGCCGGCCCGATCACAGCCTGGGTGCCGGCAGCCGGCGCCAATGCCGTGGCCTGGGCGCCCAGCCGGGCCACCTGGGCGTCGCCCGGGGCGGCCTGCTGTGTCAAGGAGTCGACCTGGTCCTGCAGTTCCTTGACCGCCGCCGTCCGCTCGCGGACCGCGCGGTCCTGGGCCCGGACCACGTCAACCAGGTCGTAGCGCCCGGCTGAACGGAGGTCGGTGCCCTGAGAGGTGCGCGCGCTGGTCGCGAACATCAGCCCGGCGCCCGCTGCAACCAGCGGCACAATGGCCGCCCAGCCGGTCAGGCGCCGGCGCCGGCGGCGTCCATGGTCGCGCTGTGGTGACGACAAGGGGCCTCCTGCTCTACGACTCGGGTTGTGATGCCTCTACGCTAGGGCAAACACCTGTAGCACGATGAACGAACCAACGAAGGAGCAACCCCCGTGCCTGAGTCGAAGGGCCGCGCCAAGCCGGCGTACACCCCCCCAGCCAAGCGCAATGTCAAAGCGACCATGGCCAACCCGCCGTGGTTCATGCCCTTGATGCTCGGGCTGATGCTCGTGGGCCTGTTCTGGGTCGTGACCTTCTATGTCACCGCGACGGAGTTCCCGATCCCGAATATCGGCTACTGGAACCTGATCATCGGCTTCAGCCTGATGATCACCGGCTTCATGATGACCACGCGCTGGCGCTGAGCCACCACAGCGATCCGGCTGCCGCTCACCGCTCCGATCACCGTTATCCACAGGTGTTATCCCCACTGGGGATAAATGACAACGGTGTAATCCAGGTGAACGCCAGGGTGAACGGAAAAGCTTCAGATCATCGGCGACCTAGCTGCCCAGGCTCACG
This sequence comes from Actinomycetota bacterium, assembly GCA_039934065.1. Classification (GTDB taxonomy): domain Bacteria; phylum Actinomycetota; class Actinomycetes; order Actinomycetales; family Dermatophilaceae; genus UBA4719. The sequence goes on from JBDTMW010000018.1 coordinate 1,561, forward strand.
ATGGAACGCAGCATCGAGTCGTCGGTGACGGCATACTTCGTGACGGCCGCCACGGCGATGAGCACCATGACCGCGGCCAGCGCCGGCAGCTGAAGCCTTCGCCTGTTCTGTGCGGCGGTGGCGGTGATGACCCCGGCCAGAGCGACGCCGGTCAGCAGTCCGCCGAGGTGGGCCTGCCAGGCGATGCCGGGTACGACGAAGCCGAGCACCGCGTTGATCGCCAGCACCCCGAACATCGGGCCTGACGACCGGCCGAGGTGTCGGTTGAGCACCAGCAGCGCTCCGAAGAGACCGAAGACAGCACCTGAGGCGCCCACCATCGAGACCACCCAGTTGCTGCGGTCGATCCCGGCCTGGGTGAGGGGCAGCGTGGGCGGCGAGGCCAAGAGCAGGTAGCCGACTGATCCGCCGAACGCGCTGACCAGATAGAGGATGGCGAACCGGATCCGGCCGAGCAGGGGCTCAAGATACTGCCCGAGAATCCACAGCGCGTACATGTTGAACAGGATGTGCAGGATCTGACCGGGGGAGTGCGCAAACGCAGCGGTCAGGAAGCGCCACGGCTCGGCGGCACCGAGGTATGGCACGAAGGCCAGGTCGCGAGTCACCGCGGGCGATACCTGTTGCAGCAGCCACACCGCCGCGCAGATTACGACAATGCCGAGGGTGACCACCGGACGCCCGCCCGGGGTGACCGTGGCGCCGAACTGCGTCCGCGGCATCCGCATGCTCTTCTGGCCCTCGCGGACGCAGTCGACGCACTGGATACCGACTGCGGCCGGCCGCTGACATTCAGGGCAGGTTGGCTCGCCGCAGCGTTGGCACCGCACATAGGCCACCCGGTCGGGGTGCCTCGGGCAGACAGGCTCTGCCTCGTATGGCGAGGGCTCACTCATCTGCAGATCTCACCGATCAGCTGGAAACCGTTGCCCAACAGGTGATCTCAGCCCTCGTCAACGGTGACGGAGTTGATGACGACGGGCTCAAGAGGCTTGTCTCCGCCGCTGGTGCGAACAGCGCCGATCTTGTCGACGACGTCGCGGCTGGGCTGGTCGGCGACCTCACCGAAGATGGTGTGCTTTCCCTGCAGGTGCGGGGTCGGGCCCAAGGTGATGAAGAACTGCGAGCCGTTGGTGCCCTTGCCGCCACGGGTGCCGGCGTTGGCCATCGCCAGGATGTAGGGCTGGCGGAAGTCCTTGTCGGGGCTGATCTCGTCGTTGAAGGCGAAGCCCGGACCGCCAGTGCCACTGCCGAGGGGACATCCGCCCTGGATCATGAAGCCGGAGATGACGCGGTGGAAACCCAGTCCGTCGTAGTACGACGTCGGGTTGGTGCGCCCGGCGTCGTCCTTGTAGTCCAGAGTTCCCTTGGCGAGTCCGACGAAGTTGGCAACAGTCTTGGGGGCGTGGTCGGGGAACATCGTGATGTTGATGTCGCCGAGGCTTGTGTGAAAGGTGACGTTCATGTCGTCATCCTCGCATGTCCCGATGGCGCCGGACCGGGCCGGGCGCGAGCCGAGGTGAGGTCTCGTCATACCAACTGGGTGGTCAAGGCACTGCGGCACGGTGCAGGATGGGCAGGCAAGACCTGTCATGACCATTGGAGGACCTCGTGTTCCACACCAAAAGCCGCAAAGAGCAGATCCAGGACCGCTCAGCATCACGTGCGGACAACGCTGCGAAGGTCGCGGAGCAGTTGCGCGACCGGGTTGCCCCTGCCCTTGGGCAGGCCGCTGAGAGCGCCAAGGAGTGGGGCGAGCCCCGGGTCAAGGCGGCACGTCGCTGGGCCAAGCCTCGAGTCGAGCACGGCATCGAGATCGCCGCCCCCAAGCTGGAGTCCGCGGTCAGTGGCCTCGCACCCAAGGTTGATATTGCCCGCGACAAGATCGTCGACGAGCTCCTTCCACGGGTGACCGAGGCAATCACCGCCTGGGCCGCCGCAAGCGCCGCAGCCAAGGACGAAGCCATATCTCGCGGTGCAGGAGCGGCCGCAGTCGTCTCCGGCGATGCCGTTGCCACGCCCAAGCGCAAGAAGAGGGGCAAGGTGATGCTGACCCTGAGCCTGCTCGGTGCCGCTGCTGCCGGAGCTGTGGCGTTCGTGAAGAAGTCCGCACCCAAGGACGACCCCTGGGCGACCCCGCTCGAGGATTCGTACATCGCGCCGTCGAACGGCCGGCACGCAAAGGTCGAGCCACTGCACTCGACCGACACGGCGGCCCCGGCTGACGCTCTGGACTCAAAAACCAAAGGCAGCACCGGGCCAGACCCCGACGAGTCGTTGGACGAGGGCGGGAAACCTGGTCCGCTGGACTCAAAGGCAGAAACCGATGCCGCCCCGACCGACAAGCCGAACAAGGGCTCGGGCGCCTAGGCGCTGGCTAGGACTGACTCGACGTGGAGTGAGGGTCGCCCGGCGCCGCGTACAGTTTTGGGGTGCTCACCGAAGAAGACCAGCCCCCCACGACAGCGGACCAAGGGGCTCGACAACTCCGTGCTGCACCCGCGGGAGCCGAGCATCCCGGCATCCTGGCCGCTGACCTCGAGCTGTGCCTCCGTGTCCTGGCAGCGGCTGACGACCTGCCGTCCGAACACCCGGACGCCGTGGCGATCAGGCGGGCAACCGCGCGAATCTACAAGGGCGTCAAGGAGTCGCGTCGGTCAGAGCGGCGCGAGAAGGTGCTGGCCAACGATCGCGCCGTCACCGCTCTCACCGCGACCGGCGCCACCGATCGGATCGACGACGAGACGCAGGGCCTGAAGCTGGTATCGAACGCCGCCGGCGCCCTCGCCGGGAAGCTTTCGCAACCGCGCTCCTGCTACACCTGTAAGTCCCGGTACGTCGACGTCGACGCGTTCTATCACCAGCTTTGTCCCCCTTGTGCGGCCCTCAACCGCAGCAAACGTGACGAACGCACAGACCTCACCGGTCGGCGCGCCCTGCTCACCGGTGGCCGCGCAAAGATCGGGATGTACATCGCCTTGCGGCTCTTGCGCGACGGCGCCCACACGACGATCACGACGCGCTTCCCCAGCGACGCCGTCCGCAGGTTCACCGCCATGGAGGACAGCGCTGACTGGATCCACCGACTCCGCATCGTCGGGATCGACCTGCGTGACCCGGCCCAGGTCGTGGCGCTCGCGGATTCCGTTGCGGCACAGGGGCCGCTGGACATCTTGATCAACAACGCCGCCCAGACCGTACGCCGGTCGCCCGGGGCGTACGCGCCACTGGTCGAGGCCGAGTCGGCGCCTCTGCCCAGCGGGCCGTTGCCCGAGATGGTCACCTTCGACCACATCAGCGACGCCCATCCCTCGTCCCTTGCGGGCGCCCTCCATGCCCTCCCTACAGCACACGCCACGGTCGCAAGCGGCACGAGCACCCCGCAGCCCGTGACCGCAATGGCTTTGCGCGCCGGTTCTGCGACACCCGCCAGGGTGCGGGCCGGCACCGCGATAGACGCCGGCGGTCTGGTGCCCGACCTCCACGACGTGAACAGCTGGACCCAGCAAGTGCACGAGGTGGACCCGTTGGAGCTGCTCGAGGTTCAGCTCTGCAACTCCACGGCCCCGTTCATCCTGATCAGCCGTCTTCGTCCCTCGATGGCGTCCTCCGCGTCCCGCCGCAAGTACGTCGTCAACGTGTCGGCGATGGAGGGCCAGTTCAGCCGCAGCTACAAGGGCCCGGGGCATCCCCACACCAATATGGCCAAGGCGGCACTCAACATGCTCACGCGGACCAGCGCCCAGGAGATGCTCGAGACCGACGCCATCCTGATGACTGCGGTCGATACCGGCTGGATCACCGATGAACGCCCGCACCCGACCAAGATCCGCCTGGCCGAGGAGGGCTTCCACGCCCCCCTGGATCTGGTTGATGGCGCCGCCCGCGTATACGACCCGATCGTGCAGGGTGAGCTGGGCCATGACCTCTTCGGATGCTTCGTCAAGGACTACGAGCCCTCCCCCTGGTAGCGAGATGTGGTCGTGATCACCATCAGATAGGGGCAAAAACCCTGCCCCGACGGGCTCGCTGGGCCTACGCTTCGGCCATCGAATACCCCACCGGGTAGGCGGACCAGCTCGATCGATTCGTCCTCCGGATATGTCACCGAGACGAGGAGTAGGCATGACCGTCACAGCCTCTGGCACGGGAACTACGAGCGGCACATCCCCATCAAGTAGCGGCCTTGTGAGCAAAGTTGCCGCAGTGTTGGTCATGCTGGTGGGCGCTGGCCTGGTCGCCACGACTCTCATCACCAACCTGTTTGCCGTTGGGCCGGCGTTTGAGAACCTGATCACCGACTTCCGGCCTGCACTGACACAGCAGTCCATCGACACCGCACGTGCCGACATCGCGGGCATGGCAGCGGTGCCGACAGAGTTCAGCACCAAGCTCGCCCCGGCCCTGAGCCAGCAGCTGAAGATGACACCGGAGCAGTTCAACGGATTCGTCTCCCAGCAGTTCCCGGCGGTGGCAGCCGGCATGGGCGCGCTGCCCACCGCGGTCCCGACGTTCGACGGCCTGATCAACACCCTCGACAAGCAGCGACCGCTGTTTGAGTCGGCCGACGCGATCCCCACCAAGAGCCTCCCGGCGACGACCGTCCCGTGGGCCTTGCTCGGCGCGGGCATCCTGTTGTTCCTGATCGGGCTGGCCATGCTGCGCTCACCGAAGGCCGGCGGCGCGGCGGCGCTGGTGGTGGGCCTCCTGCTACTGGTGGCGCCGATGGCCTTGTCACTGCCCGGAAAAGCAGCCGACGCCGACCAGTTGAACGCCAACCTCAAGCCCATCTACACCCAGGCCCTTGTCGACAACGCAAAGGGAGGGCTCGGCACGATCGGTGCCATGGGTACTGAGATGCAGACCAAGATGCTCCCTGCTCTGGGCACGCAGCTGAAGATGTCACCAGAACAGCTGCAGGCGTTTCTCGGTAGCAACTTCCCAGCCACGGCAAACGCCCTTCAGACGATGCCGGCGTCCATGGAGCGGTTCAACGGCCTCGTGAAGGTCTTCGATGAGAACCTCGGCAACTACGAGACCCTCAAGCCGGTCGGACTGGCGCGGATCGTCTTGATCATGATGGTTGCCGGCGGTTTGGCCGCCCTGCTCGGCGCAGTGTCAATCGTCACGAGCCGCAAGGAGTAGCCAGAACGTCTGGTCGCCGCAGACCTCGAGCACAATGTCATTGCAGACGGCGAAGGCACTGCCCACACGATGAGGACCCGGTCGCAGGCGCGACCGGGTCCTCATCGTGTGGGCAGCTAGGTCAGAAGGCGCCGATGCCGTTGGGTGTGCCCAGGCCCGACGGTCCGTCCCAGCCGGTTCGGGCAGTGCACCACTGGGTCGTCGGGCAGGTGCCGTTCGATCCTGCGATGACGTCGAACAGGGATGCGGTGTGGCTGTAGGGGATGGCGTTTGCGTAGCCGGCCGTGTTTCCCGACAGTGCGTACACCGCTGCGATGATCGGCGCGGACGCGCTGGTGCCGCCGAAGACCATCCACCCGGACGAGCCATGGTTCGGGGTCGAGTCATACACGGCCACCCCGGTGTTCGGGTCGGCCACCGCTGAGACGTCGGCCTCCGCGCGCTTGCCGCATCCGCGGTGTGCTCATCGTCACGACGATCGCAGGGACACCGTCGGACAGATACCTTCGCTGTGGCTCGTGGCTGTCAGTCTCAAAGGGTGAGGTGTCGTCCGTGGTGCTCGAGATGTTGGTTCGCGTACTGATAGACCTCGGCCACGGTCATCGTGTCTGTACGGATCCCTTGCCGCGTTGACATGTCGATTTTCGCGATCGGGGCCCGTCCGCCCCAGATCGCGCCGCGCTGCGCAGGACCCGGAGTCACACCTCCCAGTGGGTGGGGAGCCGCGGATCCGGTTGGTAGCAGCAGTAGGTGCCGGTGGCGACTGCCTGACGGAGGTGCTCACCGAGCGCAGGGTGGTGCTCGGCGACGCGGGCCACCGCGTAACGGATGGTGCGAGTAACGCTGGTGCGGGCACGTTCTGCGGTCGCCGCCGCGAGCCTTGGCCGCCCTCCCAGCCCCACCGCACGGGACAACTCCGTGACCAGGAACTCGCGATCGGCCTCGGCGAGTGCCACCCGTCCAAGGTCGTTGGCCTCTGTGGCGTCCTCAATGTCCTCCTCGATGTCGAGTAGCCGACGCTTGTAGGCCTCGCGCGCCCGGGCGTCGAGATGGCAACCTGCGTGCCCTGCGTCGTGGGCGGCAAGCTCGTTGTCGGAGTGACGGGTGACAGGCAGCGAGCCCCTCTCGACGGCGACGAGGTCAAGGGCATGGAACTCGCGGTTTGGCTCGGCGAGCAGTCGCTCGAGGTAACGCAGCCCCAGCAGGTCGTGGATCAACGCCGTGTGGCCGTCGAAGGTGACGGTCCTGGTGTCCCCCTCACAGCGGAAGACGTTGTCCGCCATCGGAGGCCCAGGAGCCGTTGCCTTGCGAGGGGCGGTCGTCTCCGCAGCGCGGAGGGCTCGTTCTGCCGCATCGTGGGCGCCGAACGCCTCGAAGGCGTGCCCGGCTGCCTCCCACTCCATGCGGGCACCCTCCTCGTTGCCCGTCAGGCGACGGGCCTCGGCGAGCGTCATCCGAACGACGGCAGCCTCGTACGGGCCCCCCAGCTCGCTCCAAATTACCAAGGCGCGCTCACACTGGACCACGGCGCCCCTGGCATCACCCTCGGCCAGCGCCGCTCTGCCCTGGGCCAGGGCCGCGCCGGCCACCAGGGCTTCGCTGTGGAAGGTGTCGGCGATCGACCGCAGCTCGTCGGCCGCTCGTCTCGCGGTCACGACGTCGCGGGCGGTGACCGCGATCTCCACCTGTGCCTCGAGCAGCGGTGCCCTGCGCAGGCTCCCGTAGGGCGGCCGCTCCTTGGACGGCACCTCGAGCGGGTGCTCGAGGGCGTCCGCGATCATGGCCGCCGCCGCGCCGACCTCGCCCTGCACCAACCTGAGCAGGGCCAGACCGGGTTGGGGCATCCAGCAGTTCTCGTGCGCGGCGACGAATGCCTCGTCGGCACCCGGCAGGTCGCCCTTGCGGAGCCGGATGTTGCCGAGCTCGGTCAGTGGCCAGCCGAACTCTCGACGCATCCACGGACGGAGCTCCTCACAGGCCTCCAGCGCCTCCTGCTCCGCCTCGTCACACGGTCCGCTGAGGCGCAGCATCTCCGCGCGATGAACCCGGCATCGGCCGCTGAAACCCCCGAAGCCGGCGCCCCGGCGCCAGTGCTCCATAGCCTGGGTCCACTCGGCCGCGCGGTCGTACAAGGCAAGTCCCTGGGCTGCGCAGATCAGCTCGCAGTAGGCCATTCCCGACGTCATGGCGTCCACCTCTCCGGAGGCCAGGCTGATCGCGACGTCGTCGAGCATCTCGATCCCCTCGTCGGTGTTCCCTTCGAAGATGCGCAGACGTGCCGTCGCCACCGTGCCGATGAGGACTGCCTGAGGTGCGCTGTGCCGCTCACCCAGCTCGATCGCCAGGCGGGCGTTGGCTCCCGCCCCGGGCATGTCACCACACCAGAGGCGTTCGTAGGTGCGCACCATCGCGACGACAGCGTGCACCGGGGTGTCGCCACCAGGCCCGACCAGTCGCTCGGCTCGGCGCAGCCACCCGCGGATCGGCGACATCAGGCCGGTGTCGATCATCAGGTACATCGCGACCATTGCTGCTGCGCGCGCGGCCCCTGTGTGGTCGCCCGCATCGAGCTCAAACCGGTACAAGGCCTCCCAGGCGCCGACCGATCCCTCGGGATCGCCGGCACCGTAGGCGGCCCTGGCGCGCAGCTCGAGCCGTTCCGAGCCCGTGGTACTGGTGATATCCGCGTCGAGCAGGGCGAGCGCCTCGTCCCAGCGGTCCAACGACAAGGCGTCCCGCACCGCGGCCAGGGCGTCCTGCTCATGGGGCGGTCCGGTCACGTCACCAACCCCGAAAACCATGGCACGGAACGCCACACGTACACAACGAGTCACCCATCGGGTCAGTGTGGCACCGGTCGCGCGCCGGCGGGCGTGACGTTGTTCCGACGTGACACGGATTGTCACGCCCTCTGGGTGACAGCACCACTCCAGAGAAGGGAACCGATCATCATGCGCATCGCCAAGCAGGACGTCCCGGTCAAGTTCGACGTACCGGGCGCCGTCGCCCGCCAGCTGCCCGACTTCGGCGACTCCGCCGGACTCGGTGTCATCGGCGGCGAGTTCTTCTCGCTCGCGGCCGGTACCGACATAGCACCCCTGCTCCACGGACTACCCGATAATGCCTGCCAGGCACCCCACTGGGGCTACGTCATCTCGGGTGGCTTGGTCGTTGACTACACCGATGGGTCGGCGGACATCTGCACGGGCGGCGACCTCTTCCACTGGCCCCCTGGGCACAGCGTGCGAGTGACCGAGGACGCCGACGTGATCCTGTTCAGCCCCACACGCGAGCACACCCAGGTCCTGGACCACATGCTCGGCAAGATGCAGGAAGCTTGAGTCAACCGGCCTCAGGGCCTCTGACCTGGGTGGAGACACGGGGAATCGAACCCCGGACCGTTCCTCAGCGCTCTTCTTCGCGGTACGACCCTGGGATCAACCGTCGGCGTTCAGGTGTCGGGACCTCAGACTCGAGCCGGTGCCAGATACTCCATGACCAAGTCCCTTCGCAGCTTGAGGACGCAGCGCAGGTTACTCACGGTCTATGTGGAACTTGAATGGGCTCGGCAAGGTACGGGCTGCCGTAGGTGCGCGAACACAGGTAGCAGGTGACGTCGGCGACCCAACGAAACTCGTGCGGGGGCATCGATCGGACGTACCGTGGTCGGATGACCAGCCTCCCCAGGGGTTCGGGCGAAGCCGGCACCGGGCACCGGCCGCACGCCGCCGTCCTGCGCATGGCGCTCAAGCCCACGTCGGACCTGCCCGTGCACCCGGCGCCACGCCAACGCGTGGTAGTGACTGGCATTGACGAGGGGGTGCGGCGCTCGATCGAGGCTGCCCGCGCCGACCTCGCCGCGCGTCTGGGCAGCTCACCCGACCGGATCGTCGTGGAAGTGGCTGGGTCCGTGACGTGGTCCGACCAGTCGTGCGGCTGCGCCCGGCCCGGGCGAGCCTACCCGCAGGTGCCCGTGGACGGCACCTATGTACGTCTGGCCGTGGGGTCGCGCGCCTTCCACTACCACGGGGGCGGTCGCCGGGAGATGTTTCTCTGCGACTGAGCCTTCCCGAGGGCAGTTGTAGGGGTCTACATTTCAGCAAGGGACTGTGACCTTCGTCACGGTCCCTTGTGCGAGGCCAGACCCATTTCTGTCGACCAGGTCCGGTGATGAACCGGACGGAGGAGTGTTGTCGTGAGGCGAATCAAAGTTATCGCGGGAGCCGCTACAGCGGCTCTGTGCCTTTCCCTGTCCCCCGGATTGGCGGCGACCGCGTCGCCAGCCCAGGCACCGGCCGGACCGAAAGTCGAGAAGAGCAAGACCGGCACCTACATCGTCGTGATGAAGGCCGACCCGCTGGTTCGGTCGATGAAGGTGAAGGACCTTGGCACACCCACCGGCAAGCAGCGCCGGGCGGCGATCCGTGCCTCGCACGACGCGGTGCTCAAGGGCGCCGGCGTGTCGACGGCCAGAAAGACCACCGACTACGCCACGGCCGTCAACGGCTTCGCGGTGGCCACCGACCTGAGGGGCGCCGAGAAGATCGCCCGCAACCCGGGCGTTGCCCTCGTCTTGCCCGACGAGCTGCGCCAGCCCATGGCCAACGCCGGCGCCACCAGCGGCAAGGCAGGGGTCAACGGCCTCAACACGTTCCTCGGCCTCACCGGCAAGGGCGATGCCTACGCCAGGGGCATCACCGGCAAGGGAGTCCTCGTCGGCGTCATCGACACCGGAATCTGGCCTGAGCACCCCAGCTTCGCACCCAACGCGAAGCTCCCGGCGGCGCCGGCCTTCGACCCCTCGGAGCGGTCTGCGTGCGCCTTCGGCAACGAGACGTGGAACGCCAACGACAAACCCTTCACCTGCAACAACAAGCTCGTCGGAGCCCGTGAGTTCCTGGATACCTACAAGGCCAACACCGGTCTGGAATCCTTCGAGTTCGACTCGGCCCGCGACAACGAAGGCCACGGCACGCATACTGCCTCGACTGCGGCGGGCGACGCCAACGTCGCGGCCAGCATCTCAGGGGTCGGCAAGGGCGTCGTTTCGGGCATCGCCCCCGACGCCCAGGTCATCGCGTACAAGGCGCTCGGTGACGCCGGTGGCTATACCTCCGACCTCGTCGATGCCATCGACCAGGCGGTCACCGACGGGGTCGACGTCATCAACTACTCGATCGGCGGCGGCGCCCAGACCGTAAGCGCCGACACGTTCGCGTTCCTGTTTGCCGCGGACGCCGGGGTCTTCACCGCCGTCTCCGCCGGCAACAGCGGCCCGGCGGCCAAGACGATCGGCGGCCCCGCCGACGTCCCGTGGGTGACCGGCGTCGGTGCGACGACCTACCCGACCTTCTACCAGGGAGTCGTCAAGCTCGGCAACGGCCGCTCGTACGTCGGGGGTTCCGTGACCAAGAGCTCCCCGAGGGCGGAGTTCGTGGATGGCGCAGCAGCCGGGGCCGCCGGGGCCAACCTCTGCGTCGCGGGCAGCCTCGCCCCGGCCAAGGTGACCGGCAAGATCGTCCTGTGCGGTCGCGGCAGCAACGGCCGCATCGCGAAGAGCTTCGAGGTTCAACGGGCCGGAGGCGTCGGGATGGTGCTCTACAACCAGACCGACGTGGACAACATCTTCACGGACAACTTCTTCGTGCCCACCGTCATGGTGGACAACACCCCCGGCCAGGCCATCCGTGACTGGGCCAACTCCTCGCGCCACCCCGTCGGCCAGCTCGTGAACGAGGGCGTGGGCTCAGCACCGTTCCCCACCCCGACCGTGGCAAGCTTCTCCAGCCGCGGTGAGAACCCCACGGCGGGCGACATCATCAAGCCCGACATCAGCGCCCCCGGCGTCCAGATCATGGCCGGCAACACGCCCAATCCCTCACCCGGCACCCAGCCGGCAGGAGAGCTCTTCCAGGCCATCGCCGGCACGTCGATGTCCAGCCCGGTCGTTGCAGGGTCCTACGCCCTGCTCAAGCAGGCCCACCCGGACTGGTCGGCAGCCGAAGCCAAGTCGGCCCTGATGACAACCGCCGACACCCGGGTCCGTGACAACGACCGCACAACCCAGGCAGGGCCGTTCGCCATGGGCGCCGGTCTAGCGGTGCTGGGCCAGCCGGGCGACAAGGGGTCGGCCTTCCAGCCGGGCCTGGTCTACGACGCGGGCTTCACCGAGTACCTCGGGTTCCTGTGCGCCGAGGGCCGGGAGGCGTTCGGCAACCCGGACCGGACCTGCGCCTCGCTCGCGGCCGCCGGCGTGCCGACGACCGCCTCGGACCTCAACTACGCCTCCATCGGCGTCGAGGCCCTCCCGGGGTCGACGACCGTGACCCGCACGGTGACCAACGTCTCCGGCAGCAAGGGCACGTTCAGCCCGCGGATCGAGGCCCCGGCCGGCTACTCCGTCTCGGTCTCGCCGTCCATCCTGCGGATCGCCGACGGTGACTCGGCGACGTTCACGGTCACCATCACCAACAAGGGTAGCGCCCCATCCGGTGAGTGGAGGTTCGGTGCGCTCACCTGGAAGGGCGGCGGGTATGCCGTCCGCAGCGCCATCGCGGTCAAGGGTGTGGACATCGCGGCTCCGGCCACGCTGACCGGCCCCACGGGCCCCTCGGGCACCGCCTCGGTGGACGTGAAGTTCGGGCGGGCCGGCGCCTACACGGCTACGCCGCACGGCTTCGTGCCGGCGACGGACACCAACGGCACGATCGACCAGGACCCCGACACGACGTACCCGAGCACTGACGACGGCTCGGGCGTTGACCAGATCCCGTTCACCCTGTCCGGGGTGACACTGGCCAAGTGGTCGCTCGTCCTGCCCGGTGCTGACGACCTGGACCTCTACCTCCTGGGTCCGGACGGCACCATCATCGCCTCGAGCACCAACGGCGGGACGAACGAGCAGATCACCCTGACCAGCCCGGCCGACGGCACCTACACCATGGTCGTCCACGGCTGGGCGGTCGGGAATCCGGGCACAGCGTACGACCTGCAGAGTTGGCTGGTGCCCTCGGCAACGGGTGGCAGCCTCCAGGTCACGTCGGGGAGCCCGGTGACGGCGATCGTCGGCGGCAGCACGACGGTGGGTCTGGCCTGGTCGGGCCTGACCGCTAGTACCAGCTACCTCGGCACGGTGAGCCACGAGATCGACGGCGCCACAGTGGCCACGACGGTGGTCTCGGTCACCGGCTGACCCACGGTGGGCCCCGGCCCACCACACAACGCTGCGGGGGTCCGGCGCACGCCGGGCCCCCGCAGTCGTCACCCCGCGGAGGTGCGGGTCGACTCCACGCTCTCGACCACGAACGGAGTGCCCGCCTGGCAGGTCGTGACGACGCCACGATCGATGTGCCCGGTGACGGTGACCCGGTCGCCCACCCCGATGTTCGTGACTGCCCCGACGAGCAGGTAGGACCGGCCGTCGACCGTGAGGAGGAGGCACGTCCCCTCCGCCGCTGCCCGGCTCGCCGTGCCGGTGAGCGTCACGGGGAGTCCAGTCCCCTTCGTCGGCATGGGAGCCGTGGGCGTCTCGGCGGTGGGGGTCACCGACCCGCTCGGGGTGGTGGTGGGCAGGCTGGGCATTGTCGTGCTCGACGCCGTGCTGGTTGCACTGCCTTCGAGCGGCTGAGGGGTCCTGGACCCGCACCCGCCCACTGTCGCCCCGGTGAGAAGCACGAGGGACAGGACTGTTGCTCGACGCATATATCTCGGACGTTCAAGCAGTCAGAAGGGTTCCCTGCGGTGGCGCACCCGCAGACGGCCACGCGCGACTCGTGGAGGCGGGACGGATCCTCACCATCAGCTTGCCCGCCGACACGTATCAACCCCGGTGCCGTACTTTGCTGGAGAACGGGCATGCAAAAGGCCCTTCCCGTCGAGCGGAAAGGGCCTCTGACCTGGGTGGAGACACGGGGAATCGAACCCCGGACCTCCTGCTTGCAAACTCGCGGCTGAGCCGCCGGTTGCTCTCGCTGAGCACGTGGGCGACCCCACTGATGGTTCTCGCACTCAGCAAGTGATGTGGTCGTTGCCGTACTTTTCTGGAGTACGGGCTAGTCGTCCTCATACCTCCACGGCGCCTCGATGACTCGGTAGATCTCAGGAGCTACCCAATACTCGCGGCCACCGCGCCCGTGGGCACCGATGGTCTTAACCCACCCTCGAACCTCCGCCTTGCGAATGAGGTTGCGCGCGCCCTGGTTGGTGAGCCCGGTCGCTCGCTCTAGCCTGCGGACCGTCACATACGGGTTCTGGAACAAGAGCTCGATCAGCTGAGGCATATTGGATCTGGCTTGGTACGCCTGATC
>JBDTMW010000019.1:0-15007 GCA_039934065.1 Actinomycetota bacterium
TGTCGCCGAACGGGATCATGCCGAAGAGCTTCTTGGGGGCCGAGGCATCCTTCGGGTCGAGGTCCTCCACGGTGCGGCGCAGCTCGAGCAGGGTCCCGCCGACCTTTGAGCCCTCGGCGAGTCCGCCCTCCTGCAGCGCTTTCACGGGCGACTTCAGCAGGCTGTTGGAGGTCTCGGCGGCTCGACGGATGTCTTCGTCGCCCATCGTGCGCACGTCGGTCGCCTTGGCTGCGAACTCGGGCGAGCGCGCCGTGGCCGACATCAACGACGCGAGATAGCCCTCGACCTTGGCGTCCAGACCCGGCAGCGCCGCAGCCTCGACGGCCGGAGCGAGCGAGGGCGCTGCGGTGGCCGTCACTGCCTGGACCGGTGGCGGTGCCGTGAGCGTCAGAACGGCATCGGTGGCCGCAGGCGCTTGGAGCGGCTGGCTGGCTGACTGACTCGACGTGGCCGGTTCTGTCATCGCTGTCCCTGTCTGTGCGAACGTCCATGAGCCTGCACCCCTGTTGACGTTTGGCCAATCTACGCGGTTCCCGCCTGCCGCGGCGGTGCATTTGCGTGTCACGATGAGCGCCATGCGAATGTTCATCGCGCTGCCGCTGCCCGATGCGGTGAAAGAGGACCTGGCCGAGTTCCTCGAGCCTCGTCAGGAGGCGACGTTCCGGAGCCCCGGTCTGCGCTGGACCATGCCCGGGCAGTGGCACGTCACCCTCGCCTTCCTGCCCGACCTTTCCGACCGTCATACGGATGAGCTGCTCGAACGCCTCCAGCGCGCCACGTTGCGACGAAACCCGTTGGTATTGCGACTGGTTGGTGCGGGTGCCTTCCCGAACGCCGCACGCGCCAAGGTTCTCTGGACGGGGGTCGAGCATGACGGGGAGGAGCTGATGAGGCTGGCCGGCGGGGTCCGGGCAGCTGCCTCGAAGTCAGGCACCACGGTGGGCGGGGGACGATTCCACCCGCACCTGACGCTGGCCCGGCTGGGAGTCGCCACGGACGTGACGCACCTGCTTGATGCGCTGGAGCAGTACGAGAGCCCGCCCTGGCAGGCCCGCGAGATCGCGCTGATCGCCTCGCATCTCGGGCAGGGGCCGAACGCCAGGCCGCGGCACGAGGTTCGGGCGACCTTCACGCTCGGCCCGCCCGAGGTTGTCAGCGTGCACAGCTCAGTCAGCACGGACAACGCAGCCATTCCGCACAGTGCAGGCGCCCCGCCTACCATGGGTTGAACCATGGCGGGATCAAGTGCAGAGTCTCAGGGGACGGTTCCCGGGCGGGTGACCTCTCGCAGGACGATCCGTTGGCGGAGGCCGGTCACCCGCGGCGCGGAGCTGGTCATCATGGTGATCGCGGTCTATCTCGGTGGAGTCGGTGCGACCAGCCTGTTCCCGACCACGGTGCAGACCAACCACTACAGCGCCGAGGTGCGGTTGTCGGCGCTCCCGTCGTTCACCTCCACGATCCACAGCCCCACATCCTTCGGCGATCTAGACCTCAAGTTCACCAGCCCGTTCCTGTCGCCCGGGGTCGACGCCACCGTCCAGGTTCGCGACACGATCACCCAGCTGTTCGACGACCGGCGCGTGTCGATCCTGGCCTTCCAGCCCTCGAGCAAGGAGATCAGCGACGCGCTCGGCTCCGGGGTCACCGAGCTCGGGCTGAAGTTCTCTGGTGGCGTTCTGGTCGTGGGGTTCGGGTCGATCGCCCTGATCGCCTACGCGCGTCGTCGTCCCCCCACGGCTCGTCAGGTGGTGTCCACGGGCGTGGCTGCTCTGCTGGCGGTCGCCGGCACCGGTGCCGGGGTCTGGGCGACCTACCAGCGGGATCAGCTCTCAAGCTTCACGACGACTGGCCTGCTGGGCACCCTCCGAAGCAACGCGGGGTTGCTCGCCGACGTCGAGGCTCGGGCCGCGCAGGTCACGCCGTACGTGACGAATCTGCTGGCGCTCTCGCAGGCGTTGCAGGAGAAGTTCGTCCCGGCGGAGATCACTAAGCCTCCGGCTGCACGGTTCCTGCTGGTCTCGGACATCCACGGCGCCAACCAGTACCCGATGATGAAGCGGATCATCGCGGATGAGCGGATCACCGCGGTCATCGACTCGGGCGACCTGCTCAACTTCGGCAGCGTCACCGAGGCCGACCTGGCCGGGATCTTCACCTCGATCGAGAACCTGGGCGTGCCCTACATCTTCGTGCGAGGCAACCATGACGCGAGCAGTCTTGCCGACCAGGCACTGCTGCGACGGATGGCCAAGATCAAGAACGTCGTGCTGCTTGAGCCGACGCCGCAGTCCTACACCGAGGTCAGCGTCGACGGAGTGGTCATCGCGGGCTTCAACGACCCGCGCTTCTTCGGCGACGACAACAAGAACAACAACCAGAAGCAGCAGCCCGCGGCGGACGCGTTCAACCGGGCGTATGCCGGTCGTCCCCGTCCGGACATCGTCGTGTCGCACGAGCCCGCGGCGGTCAAGATGGTCGACTCCGCGACCACGCTGGTCAACGGCCACATGCACTCGGGCCAGCTCGAGGGCAACCGCATCGGCGTCGGCACCTTCACCGGTGGTGGCACCGTGAGCCACTTCCTGGTCCCGGAGACGGGCGATCAGCCGGGCGAGCTGGCCGGGCAGCCCTACGCCTTTGACATCGCCGTGTTCAGCCAGAGCTGTGACCTGGCATCGCTGACCCGATACACCTACCGCAACCTGATCCAGGGGAGGCCCGCGTACGACAACGTCAGCGTCATCAACGGCACGACCATCTCCACGCGCGAGCCGGGTGAACGGACCTGCGGAAGCGACCTTGGCGTGAGCCGGACGACGGTTACCCTCGGGGGGTGAACAGCGAAGCGGCCGCGGGGGCGGCGGGCCGGCATACGGCACCGACCTCGCGGTGGGTGGAGCTGGGCGTGCCCGTCCACTACGTCGATCACGGCGGGCGCCCGGACGCACCCTTGCTCGTGATGGTGCACGGGCTGGGGGGTTCGCTGGTCAACTGGTCCGCCCTTGCTCCCCTGCTGACCAGTACCTGCCGCGTCATGGCGTTGGACCTGGTCGGATTCGGCCACACCAAGGCGGGCACAAAATCGACCTCGATCGACGCCAACCAGCTCATGCTTCAACGGTTCTTGAGCGAGGTCGTCGGCGGCCCGGCGATCCTGGTCGGCAACTCGATGGGCGGGCTGATCACGATCCTTCAGTCGGCGCGACACCCCGAGACGGTCACGGCTGCAGTACTCATCGACCCCGCCGTCCCCCCCGCGCTGGGATCGCGCCCCGATCCGCTCGTGGCCGCCGCCTTCGGGATGTATGCCGTGCCCCACCTCGGTCGCGCGATGCTCAAGGCCCGTCGCAAGGTGCGTTCACCCGAGCAGCTCGCCATGGACGTCCTGCGTCTGTGTTGCGTGGATCCCTCGCGGGTGCAGGCCGACGTGCTCGAACAACACATGGAGGTGGCGCGTGCCCGTTGGGCGTACCCCGCCGTCGACGAACAGTTCCTCGGTGCGGCTCGGTCCATGTTGAGGGTGCTCGCCCGGCGTCGCTCCCTTCTCGCCGCCATGAGGTCGATCGAGGTGCCGGTGCTGCTGTTGCATGGGGAGAAGGACCGACTCGTGTCGATCGGCGCAGCCCGGGCGGTCGCGGCGGCGAACTCGTCGTGGCGCTTCAGAGTGGCCCCGGACGCCGGGCACGTGCCCCAGCTCGAGGTGCCGGAGTGGACCGCCCGCCACATCCTTGACTGGCTGGCTGCTGAGGGCCTACTGACAAAAGGGCCGCTGACAAAAGAGCAAGTGGCAGCCGGAAAGCACGCTGCCGAACGTACGAAGGGGGACTGACCAGTGGAGCAGCTCAGTGGTCTCGATGGGTGGTTCCTCGCGATGGAGACCCGCACGGTGTTTGGCCACGTTGGCAGCGTCTGCATCGTCGATGCACTGGCCTCGCGAGACACCGAGTCGGCCCTGACCCTGCAACATCTCACGAAGGTCATCGAGACCCGTTTGCCGCTGGTTCCTCTCTTGCGCCGACGGCTGGTCATGGTGCCGCTCGGCCTCGACCATCCGTACTGGATCGAGGACCCGGAGTTCGACATCGAGTTCCACGTCCGGGAGCTCGCGCTGCCTTCTCCAGGAAACGACCGGCAGCTGTCCGAGCAGGTGGCCCGGCTGCACGCCCGTCCGCTGGACCGCAGCCGTCCGCTGTGGGAGCTCTACCTGATCACCGGACTTCGCGGTGGACGTGCGGCGATCTACTCGAAGATCCATCACGCTGCGATCGACGGCGTCTCCGGCGGCGACATCCTCACGGCCGTGCTCGACATGTCGCCCGAGGGCCGTGAGCTGCCCAGGGTCGAGGTCTTCGAGGGTGAGGAGCCGCCGGACCCCATCAGGTTGCTGGCCCTGAGCGCGGTCAACCTGGCCCGTCAGCCGCTGCGGGCGGTTCGGGTCGCCACCGACCTGGCTCGCTCGATTCCTGGGATAGCCAACACTCTTGGCTCCCCGATCGCCCATCGCATGGCCGGTAGGGACCACGGAGACCTGCTCTCTCAGACCGGGCTGCGTGCTCCGAGCACGCCGTTCAACGCGCCTGTGTCTCCGCACCGGAGGTGGGCCTTCGCCGACCTGCCGCTGGGCGAGGTCAAGAGCCTTCGGAAGGGCTCCGCGGGCTCCGACCTGACCGTCAACGACGTCGTCATGGCGTTGTGTGCCGGGGCGCTGCGTCGTTGGCTGCAGCTGCACGACGCCTTGCCGACTGCGCCCCTGGTTGCGGCAGTTCCCGTGTCTGTGCGCACGCAGGACCAGAAGGGCGAGCACGGCAACCGGGTGTCGATGATGTTGGCTCCGCTGCCGACCAACCTGTCCGACCCGGGCGAGCGGCTGGGCGCCATGCACGAGGCCATGCGGGCGGCCAAGGAGCAGCACGACGCCATCCCGGCCAGCCTGCTCGGCGACGTCACCCAGTTCGCCATGCCGGCACTGGCTAACCAGGCCTGGCGGCTGTCCGCCGGGCTGAGGCTGATGGAACGGGCGAACCCGTTCAACCTCTTCATCTCCAACGTGCCCGGGCCGAACGTGTCCCTCTATTTCGCTGGCGCCAAGGTGTTGGCGTACTACCCGGTGTCGGCCCTCGTGGACGGCCAGGGGCTCAACATCACGGTGATGAGCTATTGCGGCCGCCTGTACTTCGGGCTGGTCGCCTGCCGTCAGCTGGTGCCGGACCTCGACGTCATGGCCGGTTTTCTGCGTGACGAGCTCGACGCACTCAACGCGGCGGCAGACATCTAGCCGAACGCGGGCGACCCGACGGTTTCCAGCGCGGCTTGCCTCGACTAACGCCGTTGCGCGGCAGCGGCTGGATAGATTGGCCTCTCGAGCTTGCAGGTCATGGTCAGGAGGTCGCGGCAGCGTGGATGCAGACGTGCGGTTGACGATGTGTGGGATGCACGGCCAATGCTCCCTCAGGGGCACATTCCCCGGCTCTGCTCCGTTCTCCGGACCGGCAGCCGGCCTGGTCGCAGCAGAGGCGCTGGCATGAGCCCCCTGCACGAGAGGGATCGTGCTACCGACACGGTCAGCTGGGGCTTTCAGATAACCGCGGCGTGGGCGCTGCGCTTCCTCATCGTCATGGCGGCCCTGTTCGTGCTGCTCACGCTGCTCAACTCGGTCAGCCTCGTCACCATCACGGTGATCGTCGCGGTCATGATCTGCGCGCTGCTACAGCCAGTCGTCGGGCTGCTGATGCGCCGCGGGGTGCCCCGGATCCCTGCGGCGATCCTGGTGTTCGTGCTCGGCATGACCGCGCTGGTCGGCGCCGCCTGGTTCGTGGTGCAGCAGGTCTCGTCGAGCTCCTCCGAGCTGGGGTCCCAGTTGCTGGACGCCGTCGCGACGATCCGCCATTGGCTGGTCGCGGGGCCGCCGCACATGTCCGAGACCCAGGTCCAGCAGCTGATCGACGACCTGACCAGAACCATCACCGAGAACCGCACCAGCCTGGCTCAGGGTGTCTTTGCCACCGCCAACAGTGCGCTGGTCATCGTCAGCGGGGCAGTGTTCTGCCTGTTCGCGACCTTGTTCCTGTTGACCGACGACGGAAGCATCTGGCGATGGGTCGTGGGTCTCTTTCCCGACCAGGCCCGGGCCAGGGTGGCCCACGCGGGCACCGTGGCATGGCGGACGCTGATCGCCTACATGCGTAGCACCGTCGTGCTGGCGCTGATCAACTCGCTCACCATGGTGGTGATCATGCTCATCGCCGGCATACCGCTGGTGGTTCCCCTTGGCGTGCTGTTGTTCCTGGGCTCACTGATCCCGTTGATCGGCATGCTCGTGGCCGGCGTCGTGGTCGTCCTGGTGGCGTTGGTGACCAAGGGCCTGTTCATGGCCGTGGTCATGTTGATCGCGTTGTTTCTCACGGTGCAGCTTGAGGGCAACCTGCTCAATCCCTTCATCCTGGGCAAGGCTGTCCAGATCCATCCGCTGGGCATTCTGATGGCGGTGACCGGAGGCACCATCGTGGGGGGGATCTTCGGCGCGTTCATCGCTGTTCCGCTGGTCGCCGTCCTGAACAACGTGGCCAACGACGTCCAGGGCCGCGCTATGGGAGAGCCCCCGCCCGATCTGCCAACAGAGGGTCGGCCGGGATCGAGTTGATCGTGCTACATCCGGCTCTGGGTCCGTCGCAACGACACCACGACCGCCAGCGGCCACAGCGCCTGCGCCGCTGCGGCCGCTCGCTCGGCCAGTCCCACCATCTGGCCGCTCGCCATCAGCTCAGCGACGAACCACGCGAGGGTCAGCAACAGCGCGAACGTCGCCGCTGCGGATACCCGTGGTCCGAGGAAAGTGGTGACGGCTTGCCCAGAAGAACGTGGGCGAACCCATGCGAACGCGGGCCACACGGCGAGCGCCACGAACGAGAGTGCTGCCGCGGTGGTGTGCGCCCGTGAGGAGCCACCACCCGCCGGGAGGGGGAACGCGGCCACCAGCAGCGTGGCCAGCCCGCCGAGCCCATGAACCAGTCGTCCGGGCGTGGCCGCAGGGGCTAGCCCCAGGGCCGTGACGACATGTGACAGTCCGACGCCCACCAGCGCGCCTGTCATCACCCAGCGGTGGGGGGTGCCCTGCGCGGCCAGCTCGCTGATGGTGCGCACGACGCCGTCGAAAGGCGTCGGCTGCACGGCCGCGGCGACGGTCCAGCCGCCGATGAGCAGGACCGGTGCGGCAACGGATGAGACCAGAGTCCACCACGGAACACGTCGCATCAGCAGACCGTAGCCGAACCCGCCTGCCCCTCCGACCGCGCCGGGCTAACGTGGGGGCGTGGCCGACCCTGCGCAGCGGAGAATGCCGTGACCGTCATTGACGAACTTTCGGCCAGGCTCACCGGCGGACGCCTGATCACCGACCCCGACGTCATTGACGCGTACCGCCGCGACCACGCCCATCTGGTCGAGCCTGGGGTTCCTCTAGCCGTCCTGCTGGCAGACACCGTCGAGGACGTGTCCTTGGCCCTCACGTGGGCAACCGAACACGGCATACCGGTCGTTCCGCGTGGGTCGGGGACCGGGCTTTCCGGCGGTGCGACCGCCACGAACGGCTGCCTCATCCTGAGCACCGCGCGGATGACCGCGATCCGCGAGGTGTCCGCAGAGGACCAGCTGGCGGTGGTCGAGGCTGGCGTCATCACCGCTGACGTCGACCGTGCAGCGCGTGAGGTCGGGCTGATGTACTCACCTGACCCAAGCAGCTTCGAGATCTCCACGATCGGGGGCAACCTCGCGACGAATGCCGGCGGCCTTCGCTGCGTGAAGTACGGCGTCACCCGGGACTCGGTGCTCGGCCTGGAGGTCGTGCTGGCTGACGGCCGGATCATCCGAACCGGCCGGCGGACGGTCAAAGGTGTTTCGGGCTATGACCTGACCAGCCTCTTCGTCGGCTCGGAGGGCACGCTGGGCGTGATCACGAGCGCGACCCTGAAACTGCGTCCGCGACCTGTCGCCGAGCCGGTCACCGTCGTCGGCAGCTTCTCGTCGGTGCGTGCCGCGGCCCAGGCGGTAGCGGCGGTGGTCCGCGAAGGACTTGGCCCGAGCCTGCTCGAGCTGATCGACCAGAACACGCTGAGGTCGATCAACGAGTGGAAGCACATGGGTCTGGACGACGACATGGCGGCGATGCTTCTGGCCCAGGCCGACGGCATCGACGCGGCGGACTGTGCGGCTGCTCTGGGGGCTCAGTTCGAGGCTGCCGGCGCCGATTTCGTTGCGGTCTCGACCGATCCAGAGGAAGCCGAGCAGCTGCTCGAGATCCGCAGGCTGGCCCTGCCTGCCGCCGAACGGCTGGGCACGTGCCTCGTCGAGGACGTCGGAGTGCCCCGATCCAAGCTCCCCGAGATGTTCGAGCGGCTCGAGCAGATTGCGACGCACCATCAGGTACGGGTGATGACCGTTGCCCACGCCGGTGATGGCAACCTGCATCCGATCTTCGTTTTCGACCCGACCAGTGACGGCACCGTGCCCGCCCGCATCTGGGCCGCGGCAGACGAGGTGTTCCGTGCCGCGCTGGACCTTGGTGGCACGCTCACGGGCGAGCACGGAGTCGGAGTCCTGAAGCGTCGCTGGCTCGAGCTGGAGCTCGGCGCCGACGTGATGGACGTGCACCGCTCGATCAAGAACGCCCTGGACCCGGCCGGAATCCTCAACCCCGGCAAAGGATTCTGACTTCTCCCTGTTCTAGAGGTACTGCCCCGTCGGCCCGCCGTCGGGCGAGGCCGGGCGGCCTAGCAAACCCCCGTTGGCGTCGCTGCCTGCGCCGTCCTCCGTGCCGGAATGGCCCGGCGGGAGCGCTCGGCGGATGTTCTGAAGCTGCTGCTGGGCCGCCATCTGCTGGGCAAAGAGCGCAGCCTGGATGCCGTGGAACAGTCCCTCGAGCCAGCCAACCAGCTGGGCCTGTGCGATCCGAAGCTCGGCGTCGGAAGGCGCCGTGTCATTGAAAGGCAACGTGAATCGCTCAAGCTCCTCGATCAGGTCTGGAGCCAGACCCTGCTCCAGCTCGGTGATCGAGCGACGGTGGATCTCAGCGAGCCGGGTGCGACCGGCCTCGTCCAGCGGCGCGCTGCGGACCTCCTCGAGCAGCTGCTTGATCATCGACCCGATGCGCATGACCTTGGCCGGCTGCTCGATCTGATCAGCGGGGTTGCTGGCCTCTTCGTCCCCGCCGGGGGAGTCGGCAACGCCCATGCCGTGCTGGGTGACAACGATGACCCGCTGTGACTGGCCCTCGTCTGTGGAGCCCGGCTGCTCGTCCTTGGATGGGTTCATGACTCCATCCTGCACCTTAGGGCCGGCTTGTTGTCGGCTCCTGGATGACGGGGCAGACACGGCGAACACGCCAGATCTGGGTGATCAGCGTGAACCAGATGGCGGCCACGATGGCGAACAGGACGATGACCATGACGTTGCCGACGTTGGCCAGCGGTTTGGCAGGGGCAGGGTGGTAGGCGGACCGGGCCACCGTCACCTTGACAGTGGTGCTGGCCGTGATCGGCTTGGCGTCCGCGGTGGCGGTGTAGGTGGCGATGAACTCCTGGGGCCCGGTGGTGGTGGGTTTGTACAGGTGGTCAGCGTCGCCCCCAAGCGTCAGCCGGGCGATGCCGGCCTTGTCGGTGGTGGCCGAGCCGAGCGGGACCTGCCGAGCCGGAGTGCCGAACTCCTTGGTGGAGAAGGAGAACGCAACATCCGTCTTGGCCACAGGCTGGCCTGCGGGGCCGGTGAGCGTCGCGGTGAGCTGCATCAGTCCGCCTGCCTCGGAGCCGGTGATGGTGATCTTGTCCGCCTTCGTCGGCGCGCTGACCATCGTCGTCGACATGCCCGTCGCGATCTGGGTCGTCGCGGCACTGGCTGGTTTGGCCGTACCCACGCCGACCATGCCCAGGATGGCGACGAGCAGCAGGACACCCGCCACGCCGGCAACGCGGTGGGCGGTGCCCGGCGCGCCGACCAGCGTGGCGCCGCGACCCTCAGGAGCAGCCACCTCGATAGCCGGTGGAGCGGGCGTCGCCAGCACCTGGCCTTCTTGGATCTCTTCGATCTCGTCGATGGACAAGATTGGCACGACGCGGAACAGCAGCATGAGCAGGAGCGGGACGGCTGCGGCCGCGGCGAGCGTGATCGCGATCGAGACCCAGGTGAAGTGGTAGGTGCCGAAGGTGCGCAGCACCGTGTCGTAGGTGGCAGGGCCGATGACCAGCAGGACCCGCTTGAGCCACATCATCGGCAGGACCAGACATGAGGCGATGACCATGCCCCGCACGTTCCTGGTCCAGGGCAGCGCGACGAGCAGCAGGGGGAGCAGACCTCCGACGACGGCGAACATCCAGAACCACGGGGCCAGCCGGCCCACCAGCAAGTCGGTGAACACCGCGGCGGTCCCGTCTTCGCCCACGTAGGCGCCGGGCAGGATGTCGGCAAAGGTGAGGTAGAGGTAGGTGGCGGCGAACGTCGCCAGGATGAACCCCAGGCGGACGAAGTGGCGTGGCGCGATGAGTGCCTCGAGGTGGTAGCCGCGACGGAAGCCGGCCACGACCAGGATGACCAGGGCCACCCCGGAGTAGAGCGCGGCGACGACGAACTGCGGCGCCCAGATGCTCTCGTGCCACCATGGACGATCGGTGCTGGCGAATGCCCACGCCAGGACCGAGTGAACGGACACGGCCAGCGGGATGATCATGATGGACACCAGGCCCAGCGCACCAGCCAGGACTCGCTTTTGGTGCGGTGCCCCCACCCAGCCGCGAGAGACCCGCGCATACAGGGTGGCCCTGCGGCGACCCAGCTGCTGCCCATGGTCCTGGCCGAGAATGGCCATGTCAGGCACCAGCGGGAGAGCAAAGAAGACGACCGACGCGAAGATGTAGGTCATCACCGCGACCATGTCCCAGAAGACCGGAGCGGACAGGTTCGGTCGGGTCAGCAGCTCCCACAGGCGGATCGGGTTACCGAGGTGCGGGATGATCAGGGCGGCGCCGATGAGCACAGTGACCACGGCGGTGCCCTCGGCCAGCCGGGTCAGCGGGGCGCGCCAGGTGGCGCCGGTCAGCCGCAGGATCGCCGAGACCACGGCCCCTCCGTAGCTGACCCCGATGAAGGTGATGACGTCGGCGATGTAGAGGGCCCAGAAGGCGTGGTCGTTGTAGCCGGCCGCGCCCATTCCCCCCATGAGCTGGACAACCCAGGCGGCGATACCGGCAAGGACAACCGCGCCGAGGATGCCGACGGCGATCCACCAGAGGCGGCTCGGCTTGCCAAACGGCCGTAGTGACGCCGCGCGGGAGCCGGTGGCCAAGGCGCCACTCGTCGTGACTGTGGTGATGTCTGTGGCGATATCTGTGGTCATGTCTGTGGTCATGTCTGTGGTGATGGTGCCGCTGGTCATAGCCCGCCTCCCAGGGTCTGGCCGTGGCCGAGGATGTAGTAGACGCGCGGGTTGGTACCGAGCTCCTCCTTGTACCGCACCGCGTCGTTTGCCCGCAGGAACTCAGAGAGCACGACGGTGGTGCCCTGGCCGTTGACGGCCGTGTCGGTGACGAGGTCGCCGATGTAGAGCACTCCCATCGGGCACCCGGAGACGCAGGCCGGCAGCTCACCGTTCGGCAGCCGGTCGGCGCAGAACACGCACTTGCCGACGGTGCCCTTCTCCGGCACCGGCATCTGCGGTGAGGAGGCCATGGGCAGCCGCTTCTGGGGCAGTGGGTCGGTCCAGTTGAAGTAGCGCGCTTCATACGGGCAGGCAGCCATGCAGGCGCGAGACCCGATGCAGGCGTCCGTCTCGACCAGGACGAGCCCCTCATCGGTGCGCACATTCGCGCCGACCGGGCAGATGTACATGCACGGGGCGTCCTCGCACATCATGCAGGGGCGCGGCATGTGGAATGTCCCACCGGAGGCGTCCTGCATGTCGTAGACGTTGATCCAGGTCTGCTCCGGGCGGAGCTGGTGTCGCTGCTGGCAGGACGTCGTGCAGGCCTTGCAGCCATCGCAGGTGCGCAGGTCGATGACCATGCACCAGGCGTGTTCGGCAACCGGCGCAGCAGGCACGGCCGCCCCGGGCGCCATGGCCGTCCCGGCTGGCATGGTCGCGGCCTGCGCCTCGTCCCGATAGCTGACCACGGCCAGGGCACCACCGGCCGCCGTGACACCCAATGTTCCGAGCAGGATGCGCCGGCTCAACACCTGGCGCTCCTTCAGGGTGACTGCCGGAGGAGGAGTGGCTGACTCCTCCTCCGGGTGCGTCCTACGGTCCTGCATGGCGTCCTGCCTTTCAGTCGTGCCTGGGTCGGGCGTTCCGATCTACCGCGGTGGTCAGGAGACGACCACGGTGCCCTTCATCCAGTCCATGGTTGCCATGGAGCCGCCCATTCCCTTGGGGTCGCCGCCACAGGGGGTGAAGCAGCGCCAGGTGTACGTGCCGGCCTTGTCGACCTTGAAGGTGAACACCGTGGTCGAGAACCCACCATCGGGGGCCTTTGACAGGGGCACGTTGATCCCGAGGTCCGGGATGCTGAAGGTGTGCGCGATGTTCTCGTTCGACACCGTGGTCGCGGCCACGCCATCAAGGGTCATCGTGCCGCCCGCGACGGTGTTGTAAGGCGATCCGTCCGGCAGCGCGGTGGGGGCGTCGTCGTACTCCTTGATCGTGAGCACGACGTTGTCGCCCTTGGCGAAGGTGATGTTGCTGGGGGCCATGGCCGGCCAGTGCTCTTTGCTGGTGAACGTCCCTGCGGGGCCCTTGTCGGCGTCGATCTTCCCGATCATCTCGATGTTGACCGTCTTCGGGGCGACGACTGCCGGGGCCTTGGCCGCAGGCGCGCCCGCGCTGGAACCGCCACACGCCGATGCGGTGACCGCTACGGTTCCGGCGATCAGGCCGACGCCGATCAGTCGCATGTGCTTGGAATTGATGTGGTTCACAGTCATCACTCTCTCTGCCTTGGGTCAGCCGGACTTCACCCAGCCGGGAACGGTGATCTGGCGCTTCGCGCAGGTGTTCCGATGAGAGTGTTGCCGCGGCCGCGAGCGCAGGGCACCGCCATCCCGCCCATCTTGGTATGGGTGTTTTCCGCCACTCCCCAGGGAGGACGACGCGTAACCTGATCCGTATGGAGGCGTCAGTGATACGAGTGGTCGTGGTCGACGACCATGCCCTGCATCGCGACGGGACTCGCCAGATACTCGAGGCGCACCCCGACATACAGGTGGTCGGTGACGCTGACTCGGGCGAGGTCGCTCTCGCCCTGATCAACCAGCTCCGCCCTGACGTGGTGCTGATGGATATTCGGCTTCCGGGCATGAACGGAATCGAGGTCACGAGTCGGCTCACCCGGGACCATCCCGACGTACGGGTGCTGATGGTGAGCGCGTACGACGAGGACGAGTACGTTCGCGGCGCACTGGAGGCTGGGGCCGCGGGGTACCTGCGCAAGACCGCCCCGGGCAAGGAGCTGGTTCAGGCGGTGCGTGCCGTGGCTGGCGGTGCGAGCGTGCTCCAGTCCGGTCTCACGGCTCGGCTGCTGATCTCGTCTCGCCGGCCGGAGCCGGGTGTGGCCGAGCTGACCGAGCGCGAGCTTGAGGTCCTGGGCCTGTTGGCCGAGGGCCTGCACAACCGGGAGCTGGCGGCACGGATGGGCATCAGCACTCGTACCGTGGACCGCCATTGCGACAACATCTACGCCAAGCTCGGGGTGGGTTCACGGACCGAAGCGGTCGTGCGGGCCATCTCGACCAAGTTGCTGACCGTCGGCGATGAGCACTGACGCTCGGCCCCATGCCCGTGGGTCTCGGGCTCTCGAGGTGGTTGGCAGGCTCAGCCCGCCGATCAGGTCGGGACGGTTCTGGGTCGTTCAGGTGGGCGTCCTGCTCGTGGCGTTCATGGACGAGGTCGTGGCGGACCTCATGGGTTTCTTCCCGCCGTTCGAGATCCCGCGCTCGACGATCAGCGCACTTCTGCTCATCCCGGTCATCTATGCCGCACTGAACTTCGGCGTTCGCGGCGCCGTTGGCACCGCTCTGTGGGCGACTGCGCTGATGTTCCCCGACTGGCTCTTCATTGCCGGCGTGACAACCGCCAATGCGTGGATTGAGATCGGAAACCTGTTTATCCTCAACGCGGTCGCGTTCATTGTCGGGCAGCGGGTTGAGCGTGAGGGACAGGCGCGACTGCGGGCGGAGGAGGCCCTTCGAGCCAGTGAGGTCGCCGAAACGCGTTACCGTGCCCTGTTCGACGAGCAGCACGCTCCAGTGCTCGTGACGGACGCCGCGGGAGTGGTCGCCGAGGCCAACGCGGCGGCCACGTCGTTGCTCGGGCCGGATGCGCCGGGGCGCCTCCTGCCGGACCTGGTGGGCACCCAGGTGACGGCGATCCTGACCGGGACGGTTCCGCGCCTGCCGGTGGGTGATCGAGTGTTTGCACCGAAGGCACGGACCCTCGGGGTCGGCTCCGGCGAACGACTCGTCCAGATCGTGCTGGTCGATGTCACCGACGAGGAACGCCGGGCGGGCGAGCAGCGGGCCTATGCCAGGCATCTGGTCACCGTGCAGGAGGACGAACGACGCCGGCTGGCCCAGGACCTGCATGACGACCCGGTTCAGACGCTGACCTACCTCGTGCGCATGCTGGAGATCCTCAGCGACGACCCGAGGCTGCCGGCCGATCTGGCTCCGCTGGTACGCCGTGACGGTGAGCTGGCCACGGGGGTGGTCGAGGTCCTGCGCAACGTCATCCACGGTCTACGGCCGCCGGTGCTGGACGACTTCGGCGCGGTGGCGGCCCTGCGGCAGCTGGTCGCCGAGTGTCGCGCCAGGCACGGGCTCTCGGTCAGGCTGCGGGTCACCGGTGACCAGGTCCGGTTGTCTGCCCAGAACGAGCTCACTGTCTACCGGGTCGCCCAGGAAGCGCTGAGCAATGTGGTGCGTCACGCGAAAGCCACGCACGCCCGGGTCGACCTTCACTTCGGTCAGCAGG
>JBDTMW010000020.1:0-14477 GCA_039934065.1 Actinomycetota bacterium
TCGGTCTGGAGGTGGGAGCAGTGGTCATGCTCACCCTCGGCTCCCTGATACCGCTCGTCGGCTGGGCGGTGGGCGTGATTCTGCTGTGGAACTCGGGGCTCTGGCGACGCTCGGAGAAGATTCTGGGCACCCTGATCGTTCCCGGCGGCCCCGGTCTCGCGCTGCTGTTCGGCGGCATGGCCTTCGCGTTACCTTCGCAAAGCTGCTCCAGCACGTCGAGCTCCACCAGCAGCGGCGAGGTATTCACCACGGCAGAGGTCTGCACCGGCTTCGCATTGCCGCCTGCGGTCGGGATCCCCATTCTGCTTTTCGTCCTCATCGCACCCGTGGTGGTGGCCGGCGTCCTGCTCAGCCGGGCCCGAAGCCGAGCCGCGCTGGAAAACGACTGACGCAGCGTGGGTCGTGATGCCTCCGAGACGCCGCTACAGGCGGGAGAGCGCCAGCGGTATGCCGGCCACGGCGAGCCCCAGCGCCAGCATCAGTGAGTCGGCGGGTCGCCAGGGCGCTGGCTCAGCCCAGGTCCTATGTCGGGCCGAGAAGCCTCGCGCCTCCATGGCCACCGCCATCCGCCCGGCCTGGCGCAGCGTCTGGATCAGCAGCCCGAAGGTCAGAGCCGCAAGATAACGCCCCCGGCCCAGAGGCGACCGGTCCGGGCCGAGCCCCCTGACCCGACGGATCCGGGCGAGCTGGTCCCATTGCTCACCAAGGCTTTCAAAGCGATACAGGGCGGCGACCGCAGCGACCACCGGACGGGCCGGGAGCCGAAGTCGCTGACCCAGGTGGTCGCCCAACGCCGAGGGGTCGATGCGCCCCGCCAGAAGGACACCGGGTAGTACGAAGAAACCAACCCGTAGACCGGCCAGGGCGCCCGTGGAGAGCTCGTGCCCGGGGCTGAGCAGCCAGTTCGAGAAGCCGACCGACAGGACTGCGAACAAACCCGGAAGCAGCCGGAACCAGGGCGGTCGGCCGATTCCGAGGACCACCGGGGCCAGGGCGATCTGGATACCGATGGCGATCAGGGCAATACGCAGATCTGAGATGAACGGCGCACCGAAGATCAGGACGACCGACGCCAACAGCACCGAGAGCGGCCCGGACCGTCCGGCAAGGCCAGCCCACCGACCGGAGATCCAGGTAGGTCGGACGGCCAGCCCGGCAACCGGGCGCTCCGGCCTGGGCAGGGGCGGCACGGCCTCCGGATCCGCGATCCGCCCGGAGGACAGAGTGATCCGACGATCAGCCATAGCGATCAGCAAAGGGTCATGAGTGGCCAGGACCACGCCCACCCCGGCGTTGCGGGCTGCCGCAACCACACCTGCGACGGCCGCCCAGGTCAGCCGGTCCTGACCGACGCTCGGCTCGTCCAGGACCAGGACTGAGGGGCCGTGGGCGAGGGCACCCGCCAGGGCCAGACGGCGCTGCTCGCCGCCCGAGAGGTGGTGGGGTTCGGCCCCGGAGAGCGCCAACAGGCCCAGCACCTTGAGCAGACCATCGACGCGGGCCTGAGTGGCGTCGTCGTCAAGACCAAGGAGCCGGCTGGTCGACAACACGTCCTCGCGGACGGTGCGCGCGACCACGGCATGCTCAGCCTGTTGGGGCACCCAGCCGAACCGGGCGGCAAGCATGCGCGAGGTCCAGCGGTGGATGGGCGCTGAGACATGTGTGCCCACGCCGGCCAACAACGCATCCCCGGCCCGTACCTGGCCTTGGGTTGGTGCATCGACACCAGCCAGGAGCGCCGTCAGCGTCGACTTCCCAGCGCCGCTGGGACCGACGACGGCGACGCACTCGCCGGCGCTGACAGTCGCACAGACGTCATCCAGGGCGAGGACCGCGGACATCGGCCGGTGCGCAGACATAACCGACGCCCGGGGCTGGCGCAGGACGGAGACCGACTCCGCCGACACCAGCACCTGGCCACCAGACCCACCCCCGGCTGCCGGAGCACACAGTGCCCGGTCCACCTCCAACGGGAGTGGAGCTGCCACGCCGGGCACCCAAACCCCTTGTGCCACAAGCAAGTTCGCTGACTCGGCGAGGGTGACCTCGACCGGCCCGTCGGCGCTGACCCGGCCGGTCGGGTCGAGCACGACCAGGCGATCCACCCCGTCGACGACGGCCGACAGGTCGTGCTCCACCATCACCAACGTCGCGCCCGAAGCACGGACCGCAGCGCTGATCGCCTCACGCACCGTCGCGGCCGACGACGGGTCGAGCATCGACGTCGGTTCATCGAGCAGCACCAGCCGGGGGGTCAGCGCCAGGACACCGGCCAATGCCAGGCGCTGGGTCTCCCCACCGGACAGTGCGTTGGTGGGGCGGTCCTCGTCATAGGGAAAACCCACGGATGCCAACGCCGACCGAACCCGAGACCAGATCTCGTCCGGCGCCATACCGAAGCTCTCGGGGCCGAAGGCCACATCGCGACCCACCCGACCGGCCACCAACGCATCGTCGGGATCCTGCATCATCAGGCCGACCGATGCCCCGGCTGGAGGCGCACCGTCGATCAGGATCGAGCCGGCGAAGTCGCCGGACTCGGTCGTGGTCAGGACTCCGGCCAGGGCGCGCAGGAACGTGGACTTGCCAGCCCCGCTGGGCCCGGCGAGCAGCACGTGCGAACCAGGCTCAATACGCAAGGTGATGCCGGCGAGCACCGGCTCCCGACGCCCAAAGGGGCGCCAGGTGAGGTCCCGGACCTCGACAAGGGCGCCACCACCGGCGGTGAGCTCCGCCGGCGTGGTCTCAGACCGGATGAGACTCACGGATCTCCTGACCCGGCGGGAAGGCGTTCAGAGCGCCCGACCCGGCCAGCCCGCGCACCAGCGCCCATCCCCCGACCCCTGCGATGGCGGCACCGGAGACGACGCCAAAGCCCAGGTAGATGGCCTTCCACGCCATGGAGTAGTCGGCGACGTAGGAGTACCACTCGTAGAAGACGATCTCGAAGGCGGCGGCCAGAGCTCCGCCCAGCACGGCCACGACGACGCCGAAGCGGCGATGCCGGAACAGCGCCAGCGCAAGCTCGACGCCCAGACCCTGAAGCACTGCCGAGAGCAGGACGGCCACGCCCCACTTGTTGCCGAGGAAGAGCTCGACATTGGCCGCGACCAGCTCGGTGAACAGCGCGGCTCCAGGTCGACGGATGACCAGAGCGCCGACCACGGCGGGGAGCAGCCAGACGCCGAGCATCAGCTCACCAGCCGGAGGGAAGCCTGCCGTTGCCGTGCTCAGGACCGGATAGATGAGGGTGTCGAAGCCCCAGAACATGACGCCGAACGCGACGGCAAGCATGGCGGCCGTGACCAGGTCGACGCCGCGCCAGCCCATCAGGGGTCGGGTGGCCAGGATGGTGCGCGGGGCTGTCCGCGCGGTCGTTGGTGTCGTCGATGTCGTTGACGTCTGAGGTGTGCGCGCCGGTGGCGCGGGAATCCCGGTGTTGCCTTGTTCTGTCATCTTTCTGTCCTTTTCCCGTGGTATCCGCATGGATGGATGCCTCGGGGAGGGTCGCACCCGTCATACCGGCCCGCGCGTGAGCACAAGAAGGCATGGCGAGCGCGCACCTGAGATTCCCGACTCCCTTCGCCGGTGCTAACCGGTGCAGGTTCGAGGGTCTGCGGCGAACCGCACTCTCAGCGCTGTGGGGCGCTCCCCTGTCGTTACAGAGATGACGGTACACCGGTCGACGTGGCAGGCTCGAGGGTGCAGAGCAGATTCCGAGCTGGAGGTCGTCATGGGCGCGTTGGCGTGGAAGGTCCTCGGGACAATCGCAGCAGTCGGCGCGGCCGCCGTGGCAAGGAAGCTCGTGACCAGCGGCTGGACGGCAGCGACCGGCAAGGAGCCGCCGGCCAACCCTGAGGACCCCGAGGTGCAATGGCCCGAGGCGGTCGGCTGGGCCGTGGCCTCCGGCGCCCTGATCGGCCTGGCCCGGCTGCTGGCGACCCGCAAGGCTGCGGCCTACTACGCCAGGTCGGCCGGGCATCCGCCCAAGAAGCTGCAGCGGGCCGGCTAGGGGCCTGGCTGCTCAGTTCGGCGAGGGGGGCTGACCATGGCCACTCACTGACCTGCCGCCCGACATCAGCGTGGGCGGTCCCGACCTCGCGGCACAGACGGTCAGGGCCGGGCTGGTCGACGAGGGCCGCCTGTTCGGCAGTGGCGTGGTTCACCTCCATTACCGCACGAGGACGTGACCTCAGGACCAGTCGCGCACGTCCGTGATGACGGACCCGTCTGCTGGCAGCGCCGGCACTGCGATGACCTCACTGGCGAACCGCAGACCTGAGCGGATTCGGCCGCGAACCACCTCGAGAACAACGTCAGCATCGGCACCGTCGGCGAGGACGACCTCACAACGCAGCTGGTCCACGTGGTCGTGCCGGTCGACGACGAGCCGCCACGCCGCGACATGCTCGACGCCGGCCATCGCGGCCTGAGCCTGTCGGGGGTGCAGGAACATCCCACGCACCTTGACCGCCTGGCCGACACGTCCAAGGACGCCGGCCAACCGAGGCACACCGTCCGGGCCATCAACCCAGGCGGACACGTCGCCGGTACCGAAACGCACCAGCGGGTACTCCGGCCGCAACAACGTGACGACGACCTGCCCCTCACCCTCGGTAGTCGGCGCCCCGGTGTCGAAGTCACAGACCTCGACCAGCACGCCGTCGGCCAGGACCAGCCCGGCGCCTGGTTCTCGTTCGTAGGCCAACAACCCGGTCTCGGCCGTTCCGTATGCCATCCGCACGATCGCCACCCGCTGCTCGAGCAATGCCCGCAGCGAGTCTGGCAGCGGCTCGGCCGTCACCAGCGCTCGCGTCAGCCGCCACCGATCGCGACCCAGGCCGAGCGCGTCGAAGCGGTCGACGAGCGCCTTCAGATAGCTGGGCAGCCCCGTGTACGCCGTCACGCCCAGGTCGGCGATCGCCCTCGCCTGCAGGTCCTGCGTGCCGATGCCCCCGGGCAGCACCCGGGCACCTATGGCCAGACAGCCTTCCTCGAACATCGCTCCGGCCGGCGACAGGTGGTAGCCGAAGCAGTTGAGGACAGTGTCGTCGGCGCCAAACCCTGTGGCGGACAACGCCTGTCCCCACCGCCAGGGGTCGGCCCCCGACAACTGAGGTTCGTAGAGCGGGCCCGGCGACTGGAACACCCGGCTAACCCGAGCCCCAGGTGCGAGCAGTCCGCCAAACGGTGGCTCAACCTGCTGCTGGGCGAGCACGTCGTCCTTGGTCAGGACCGGCAGCGCCGCGAGGTCTGCGACCCCACGGATCGAGTCGGCGCTCAGTCCGGCAGCCGTGAGCCGGGCGCTGAAGGCAGGCACGGTCGCCGCTGCCGTCTGCACAGCGCGGGATACGGCGTCGTCCAGCGACCGGGCGTAGGTCGCGACGGAGGTGGTCAAGGACATGTTTCTGCTCCCTAGAGCCAGCGCTTGCGGCGCTTGTAGTGCTTCACGTCGCGATAGCTCTTGCGTGTGCCTTCATCACCGAGACCGAGGTAGAACTCCTTGACGTCGGGGTTCTCCTGAAGGTCGGCCCCTGTCCCCTCCAGGACAATGCGGCCCTGCTCCATGATGTAGCCGACGTCGGCAATCTCCAGGGCTCGGCGGGCGTTCTGCTCGATGACCAGAACCGTCAGCCCCATCTCGGCGTTGAGTCGCTTGATGAAACCGAAGATCTCCTGCACGAGCAGGGGGGCCAGCCCCAGCGACGGCTCGTCGAGCATGAGCAATCGTGGCTTGGACATCAACGCCCTTCCGATGGCGAGCATCTGCTGCTCGCCACCGGAGAGGTAGCCCGCGATCCGCGCCCGCATGTCGGCCATCTTCGGCAGGAAGTCGTAGACCATCTCAAGATCGGTCGCGGCATCTGACCGGTCGCGGGAGTAGGCGCCGGCGACGAGGTTCTCGGCGACCGTCAGGTGCTCGAAGACGTGCCGGCCCTCCATGCACAGGCTCATCCCCAGCCGGACCCGGGCTGCCGCGTCCACCTTGGTGATGTCGTGCCCGTCGAACATGATCTGCCCGTCAGTCACCTCGCCGTGCTCGGTGGGCAGCAGCCCGGAGACCGCCTTCAGCGTGGTGGACTTGCCAGCCCCGTTCGACCCGAGCAGCGCGACGATCTGACCCTCAGGTACTGCCAGGGACAGACCGCGCAGGACGAGGATCACCTCGTCGTAGATCACCTCAACGTTGTTGAGGGTGAGCATCGCTGCCTTCTCGGCGAGAGCCGGAGGGACGGGGGCCGAAGCCCCCGCCGCCCGGGTCGGTGGGGTGGGCGTCATCACGGCTTGGCGTTCGCCTCAAGCTCGACCAGCTGGCCGGCCTTGACCTGATAGATACCCGTTGCCGTGGAGCCACGGTGTGAATCGGCGCTGAACTTGACCTCACCACTGCCGACAACGCCACCGGTGTCGACCGCGTCCATCGTCTCCAGTGCCTTCTTGATGTTCGCGCCGGTCAGCTCGTCGCCGGCCTTGAGCACATTCTGGATGCCCTGGGCCATGACGTGCATGGTGTACCAGCCTTGGACGTAGTGCAGGCCCTTGGCCGCCAGCGAGGAACCCTTGCTCGTGAGGTAGTCGGCAACGTCCTTGTGGCCGGGCTTGGTGGCGCTCGGCGGTGCGAACGGCTGCACCATGACGGTGCCCTCGGCGGCAGCGTCACCTGCGGTCGTGACGAACAGGTCATCCGAGCACCAGTTGAGGCAGACGATCTTCATGTCCAGACCCTGGGCCTTGACGTCCTTGGCGACCTGCGCCGCCGGGCTGGACACGTTCTGGATGACGATGTACTTCGCACCCTGCTTCTTGGCCTGGCTCAGCAGACCGATCTGGTTCGGGGTCTTGGGCATCGGGTAGGCCGTGTAACCCAGCTTCAGGCCCTTCTCGGTGACCCACTTCTGGCCGTCAGCAACCGGGGCGTTGCCGAACGGGCTGTCGTGATGGAAGACCGCGACCTCCGTCTGACCCCCCGCGTCCTTGGCGATCCAGTTGAGAGCCACCCGCATCTGGTCGGAGTACGTCGGCGCCACGACGAAGTTGTATGGCGACTCCTTCGGGTCGGTGAGCACCTCGGCATACGAGGCGGACATGAAGGGAAGCGAATCGGAGGCGACCTTCTTGCGCAGCGCCTCGGAGTCACCGGTCCCCCAACCCTGGATCAGCACGACTCCATCGGCGACGTACTTCTTGTAGAGCTCCTCGGCGGCCGGCACCTTGTAGGCGTAGTCGTTGGACTGGGCCTCGATCTTGTGCCCCTCGATGCCGCCCTTGGCGTTGATCCAGTCGATGTAGCCGAGCATGCCCTCGTTGTAGGGAGTGCCTACGTCGCCGGTGGCGCCGGTGAGGTCGGCGATGATGCCGATCTTGATCGGCGCCTTGACATCGGACCCGGCAACAGCTCCGTTACCACCGCAGGCGGTGAGACCGAGCAGCACGGCCACGCTAGCGGCCGCGATCGCATATCTCTTGGTGTGCTTCATTTCCAGCGACTCCTTCTGTTCGGGTGACTTGTGCTGTTCGAAATGACTTGTGTTGTTCGGACGACGTGGGGGGACTTTGGGTCTTCAGTAGCGGAACGGCCAGAACCGCACGTAGTCCTTGATCCGTTGCCAGATGCGCGCCAGACCGCGCGGTTCGATGATCAGGAACAGGATGATGACCAGGCCGAAGACGGCGTTCTTGATGGCCGGCAGCTGGTCGGCCAGGAAGGGAAGATGGCCCTTGACCGCATCACTGACCTCCGTGAGCAGTGCGGGCAGCAGCATGATGAAGGCCGCCCCGTAGACAGCGCCCGCGACCGAGCCCAGACCCCCGACGATGATCATCGCGAGATAGAGCACGGAGACGTCGAGGGTGAAGCGCTCCCACGTGACCGTCTCGGTGTAGTGCGCGGTCAGGGCGCCGGCCAATCCGACGAAACCGCTGGAGACGGCAAAGGCGGTGACCTTCGCGCGGGTGATGTTCACGCCGATAGCCTCGGCGGCGATGTCGTGGTCTCGAACCGCCATGAAGGAGCGACCGAGCCCGGTTCGAAACAGGTTGCGAGCGACCAGCACCGCTATCGAAGCGCACACAAGCAGGACCCAGTACCACTGGAACTCGAAGGTCGCCCGCTTGATCTCCCAGCCGAACAGCTCGAGCCGGGAGACGTCGACGAAGCCTTTGCCTTCGGACAGCCAGGTCCAGCGCCGGACGACGAAGATGATGATCTCCTGGCTGGCCAGGGTGGCGATCGCCAGGTATAGACCCTTGAGACGCAGCGCCGGCAGCCCGAAGAAGGCTCCGATCCCGGCCGTCGTGAGCACCGCGCACAGCACGCTGACGACCACGGGAAGCCCGGCGCGCTCGTGCAGGATGGCACTGGTGTAGGCGCCCACGGCGAGGAAGCCTCCCTGGCCGAGGGAGATCTGGCCGGTGAAGCCGACCAGGATGTTGAGCCCGACGGCGCCGATGACGGCGATGAGGATCGTGTTGAAGATGCCGAGCCAGTAGTTGTCCAGGACGTAGGGGGCCGCGACCAGGCCCACGATCATCAGGCCCAGCCGGGCGTACTCGGCGCGGGTGTGTCGCAGGGCGAGCTCGGCGCGATAGGTGCGGTGGTGGATGCCGGTTGCGGTTGCCATGGCTCAGACCCTCTCGATCCGTGTCTCGCCGAAGAGTCCATAGGGACGGACCATGAGGATCAGCACCAGGACGAGGTAGGGGATGACCTCCGCCAGACCGGGATCGGCGTAGCCGGAGACGTATTGCTTGAGCAGGCCGATGGTGAGGCCGCCGACGATGGTGCCGGGCACCGAGTCCAGGCCACCGAGGATCACGACGGGGAAGACGATCAGGCCGAAGCTCGCGATGTTCTGTTCGACCGCGGACACGTCAGCCAGCAGGACGCCTGCGATCAGGGCGCTGACCGCGGCAAGCGCCCACGCCATGGCGAAGATCCGGCGGACCGAGATGCCCATCGTGAGGGCGGCCTGCTGGTCGTCGGCCACCGCGCGCATCGCGATGCCGTGACGAGAGCGGCGAAAGAACACGGTGAAGGCGGTGAGGACGAACGCGGCGATGGCGATGACGAACAGCCGGTTGAGCGGGACCTGGCCGCCGAAGATCTTGATCGAGTCGCGAGGCAGGATCGCTGGCTGCTCACGAACCGAGGTGCCGAAGAACATCTGGACGACCGCGCGCAGGACCGCTGACAGTCCGATCGTCACCATGATCACGCTGATCGGGCTCTCACCGATCAGCGGCCGTAGGACGAACCGTTCGACGACGATACCGAGCCCCACCGCGAACAGGACGCCGACCAGGCTTGCCAGCACGATCGGCAGACCGAGCAGGACAAACGCCGCGTAGAACGTATAGGCGCCGACGAGGAGGAACTCGCCCTGGGCGAAGTTGATGACGCTGGTCGCCTTGTAGATGAGGACGAACCCGAGCGCCGCGAGCGCGAGGATCGCGCCGTCGGCCATGCCGTAGACAGTCAGGGACATGAAGGTGCTCATCGGCGTCCGCTCCAGACCGGCCGACGGCCTTGGCCGGCAGGAACGACATAGCTGGTCAGGTCGAAGATCCGCAGGTCGATCGTCCGCTCCACGGTCGAGCCGTCCTGGTAGGTCACGGCGCTTCGAACCTCCACACTGGGCGCTCCCTTGTCGAGCGCCGCGATGATGTCCTCGTAGCGCTGGTTGATCACCGAGCGCCGGACCTTGCGGGTGCGGGTGATCTCGTCGTCGTCGGGGTCGAACTGCTTGTGCAGGATGGCGAACCGCAGGATCCGGATGCTCTCGGGCAGATCCTGGTTGGCCCGGTCCACCTCCTCGGCGACGAGGTCGTGGACGTCCTTCTTGCCGACCAGGTCGGTGTAGGTCGTGTAGGACAGGTGCTGGTGCTCTGCCCAAGAGCCCACGGTGAGCGGATCCAGGGTGATCAGCGCCGTCATACCGCCGTGTGCCGCGCCACGTGCTGAGCTGCCGTCCCCCGCTGACCCGCCGTCGCCGGCAAAGGTGACGGCCTCTTCGATGTATGGCGAGAACTTGAGCTTGTTCTCGATGAAGGCGCTGGAGAAGCGCGTGCCGTCCGCCGTCTGCAGGACGTCTTTGACCCGGTCGATGACGACGAGCTGGCCTGCCTCGTCGAGGTAGCCGGCGTCCCCGGTGTGCAACCAGCCGTCCTCGTCGACCGTCTCGGCCGTCACCTCTGGCTGGCGGTGGTAACCACGGAACACGGAGGCCGAGCGAAGCAGGATCTCGCCGTCGTCAGTGATCCGCAGCTCCGTGCCCGGGATGGGCGTGCCCACCGTGTTGAAGGCGATGGCGTCGTCGCGGTGCACGACGGCGATGCCACAGATCTCGGTCTGGCCGTAGAGCTGCTTGAGGTTGACGCCGATCGCGTGGAAGAAGCGGAAGACGTCCGGGCCGAGCGGGGCGCCACCTGTGTAACAACGCCTGATCCGGGCCAGGCCGAGCTGGTCACGCACCGGGCGAAGCGCCACGGCATCAGCCAGGTGGTGCGCCAGCCCCAGCCAGAGACCGGGCCCCTGGCCTTTGACCCGGCGACCGGCGACCTTGTCGCCCACGTCGTAGCCCCATCCGAAGGCGGCGCGCTTGAGCCAACCGGCCTCGTCGATGCGGACCTGCACCTCTGAGAGCATCGACTCCCAGATGCGCGGCGGGCTGAACATGACGTTGGGGCCGATCTCGCGCAGGTCCGCCTTCTGGGTCAGGGCGTCCTCGGGGAAGGAGATGGTCAGGCCGCGCGAGAGCCCACAGGCCACAGCGAGCATCTGCTCACCGATCCAGGCGAACGGAAGGAAGGAGACGTAGCGATCCTTGGCCCCGATCGGGTCGACGGCGGTGAGGTGCTCGGCCATCGCCAGCAGGTTGGCATGAGACAGCTCGCCGAGCTTGGGACGCGACGTCGTGCCTGAGGTCGTGCAGATGATCGCGATGTCCTCGTCGCCGCACTCGCCCAGCTGGCTGTCCAGCCAGCCGGGTCGCTGCGCTGCCAGTTCTCGGCCGAGCGATTCGACGTCGGTGAAGTTCCGAAGACACGGGTCGGTGTAGGACTCCAGTCCGTGCGGGTCGTAGAAGATGATGGTCTCGACCAGCAGGGTCGTGCTCTGGTCGACTTCTGAGGCAACGCCGCCGGTTGTCGCCTCCTGGCGCAGGCGCAGCAGCTTGTCCACCTGCTCCTGGTCCTCGGCCACGACGACCTTGACCCGAGCCAGGGTCAGGATGTGCAACAGCTCCTCGTTGATGCTGGTGGGGAAGATGCCGACCACAGCTGCCCCCAGCGTCTGTGTCGCGAGCTCGGCGATGAGCCACTCGGGCCGGTTGTCACCCAGGACCGCCACGACATCGCCCCGTTGGATCCCCAGGGAGGCGAGCCCGTGCGCGAAGTCGCGCACGCGGGCGTTATACAAGCTCCAGGTCATGGGTTTCCATATGCCGTAACGCTTTTCCTGTAGTGCCACCTCGTCCGGACGATCGGTCGCGAGCTTGGCCAGCAGCTGCGGGAACGTGCTCACGCTGCCC
The DNA here is from genome assembly GCA_039934065.1 of Actinomycetota bacterium. Classification (GTDB taxonomy): domain Bacteria; phylum Actinomycetota; class Actinomycetes; order Actinomycetales; family Dermatophilaceae; genus UBA4719. Next base: position 11,529 of record JBDTMW010000020.1, read on the forward strand.
CCTCCGCACCCAGATAGGCCTCGATGACAGCCGGGCTGGCCTTGACCTCGTCGGGGGTGCCGTCCGCGATCAGACGGCCGAAGTCGAGCACGCTGACCCGGTCGGAGATGTCCATGACCACGTTCATGTCGTGCTCGATGAGGACCACGGTGACTCCGGCCAGCTCGTGGACGTCCAGGATGTAGCGCGCCATGTCCTCCTTCTCCTCGGCGTTCATGCCAGCCATCGGCTCGTCCAGCAGCAGCAGCGCCGGCTGGATGCAGAGCGCGCGGCCGAGCTCAACGCGCTTCTGGATTCCGTAGGCGAGCGACCCGACGGCGTGATGGCGGTAGGACTGCAGCTGAAGCAGGTCGATGACCTCCTCGACCAGGCCCCGATGAGCGATCTCCTGGCGGCGGGCCGGGCCGAACCACAGGAGGGACGCGGCCACGCTGTGGTTCATGTGGATGTGCCGGCCGAGCATGAGGTTCTCAAGGACGGTCAGCTGGGCGAACAGCTCGATGTTCTGGAAGGACCGGGCCACTCCCAGACGAGCGATCCGGTGCGGCGCCAGCCGGGTGAGCTCGTGGCTGGTGGCGCCGAGGTCGGCTCCGGAGTGCAGGACGATCCGGCCGTCCTGTGGGTGGTACAGGCCACTGGCGCAGTTCAGCAGCGAGGACTTGCCGGCACCGTTGGGACCGATGACTGCGTGGATATGACCTTGCGTGACCGTGAAGCTCACGTCGGTCAGTGCCGAGACGCCACCGAAGCGCAAGGTGACGTCATGGACCTCCAACAGGGGCTCCCCTGCGCGCACCCCGCTGGAGTTCAGAGTGTGTTGGTACGCCCGGGTGAGCACGTGGAGACCTCCTTGTCGCCGGACATACCGGCTGTTGCCGGCGGTTCCGAGTGAGCATAGGGTTCCACTATGTGAAAGGCAATACCCTTTTTTGGAATTGATGTTCGGTGTTATCGTCTCTTCACCCGGTTGAGACCCGTACTAATCCGCTGACGTTGCACATCCCCTCGAGGAGAGACACGATGCAGAACGACGTCGCCACCGCTGACGGTCGCGGCGGTCTAGGCACCGTCCGCAATGCGGTCGTGCTGCTCGAGCTGCTCAGTCGAGGGCCCGCCCATCAGCAGCTCACCGACCTCGCCGAGAGGTCCGGGCTCTCCGTCCCGACGGTCCATAGGCTGCTGCGTTCCCTCGTTCTCGCCGACCTGGTCGAGCAGGACCCGCACTCCTCCCGCTATGGGCTGGGCCCAGAACTGACCCGGCTGTCACACCAGTACCTCGCCCGGCTGCCGATCCTGGGCGCCCTGGCCCCCTACCTGGTGCAGCTACGTGACCAGGTCGGATCCACGGTGCATGTTGAGGTTCTCGTCCGGGGACAGGCCGTCTACATCGACCAGGTTGACGGCGACGACCACGGGATCTACCGCGACGCGCACCGCGTGCACCCAGCCCTCGCGACCGCTGGTGGTCGGATACTCGCCGCCCGGGGGGACGCTGAGGTCTGGAAAGCGGCCTGGGAGGTCGCCGCTCCGCAGGATCAGCAGGAGGCCGACCACGGTCACGACACGTGGGCAAGGGCGAACCACCTGGTCACCGACGGTCCGGATCCCAGTGCGCCTCGGGAGATCGCCGTGCCGGTCATGGACGGTCATGGTCTTGCGGTCGCCGCGCTTGCGGCCAACCTGCCACCCCTTGCGGATGCAGCACAGATCGAGGCGGTGGCCGCCCACCTGCGTCTCGCCGCCGCAGCAGCCGGAAGGACCCTGGGTCATGGCTGAGCAGAGCCCCTCGACTGGCGACTCCTCCGGCGCTGACGCCGCCATCACAGACGCCTTCGACCTCTCCGCCTGGGCCACCGTTGCGTCAGAGCTGACCTGGACCAGGCCGTATGACGAGCTGTGGGTTCCGGGCCACGCCGGCGGAGAGTGGTTCGCGGGTGGGCAGCTGAACGCGTCGGTCATCTGCGTCGACCGGCATCTGCCGCAGCGGGCTGACCAGGTCGCGATCCTGTGGGAGGGCGAGCCGGGTGACCGCCGGTCGCTGACCTTCCGGCAGCTCCATGACGAGGTGCTCGCGCTGACCCGAGGCCTGCGCAGCCTCGGCGTGGTGCCGGGCGATCGCGTTGTCCTGCACCTGGGCTGGCTGCCAGAGACAGTCGTAGCCATGCTCGCGTGCGCCCGCATCGGTGCCGTGCACACGATCATCCCGACCCCGCTGCCCGCCGAGGCTCTGGCCGACCGGCTCGAGGACCTGGCCCCGAAGATCATGTTCACCCAGGATGGTGCGTGGCGGCGCGGCGCGGTGCTACCGCTGAAGACCCGCGCCGACGAGGCCCTCAGCGCTGTCGCCGGTGTCGAACAGACCATCGTCGTCCGGCGCACCGGCATGGACGTTGCCTGGTACGAGGGTGATCGGTGGTACCACGACCTTGTTGCCGGCACCCGCCCAGGCCAGCTGGAAGACCGCCTCGGTGACGGCTCGCCGGCGAGCCTGCCTGCGAGCCATCCGCTCATCGCGGTCAACCTGGCCAACCGCCGCGGACGTCCGGTCACGGTGCTGCACGCCACTGCGAACGTCATGGCCAGCTCCGCCGCAGTTCACCGGCGCGGGATCAGCACCAGCGGCGTGTTCTGGTGCGCGGGCGACGTCTCATGGCTCGGCGCCCAGGTCCACGGCATCTACGGCCCGCTCGCCTGCGGAGACACCACGGTCATGTTCGAAGGCACGCTGGACGTGCCCACGCACACACGGGCGTGGGAGGTCATCGAGCGATACGGCGTCGCAACCCTGTTGACCTCGCCCTCAGTCGTGCGCACCATGCGGGGCTGGTCCCACGAACTGCCCGACATGGGCTCGATCAAGTCCCTGGCGAGGGTCGTCACCATGGGTGAGCCGATGGATCCCGAGCTGCACGAGTGGCTGCTGCGCGACCTCGGCCGCGGCGACCTCGA
>JBDTMW010000021.1:0-14181 GCA_039934065.1 Actinomycetota bacterium
GATGACCATCGGGCGATCCTTGACAACCCCGGCCACTGCCACCACGGATGGGCGCTCGTTGCCCAGCTTCGAGCGCAGGTCCAGGGCCAGGCCGCGCAGGTCATCCGCAACGACCCCGGTGCCCGCATCATGGCCGACGAAGCTCACTCCGAACACATCGCGGGCGCTCGCAACCAGCGCGGACGAACCCGCCAGAACCTGCTGCTGGCGCATCGCGTTGATCTCGCGTTCGGCATCCTTGAGCTTGCCCAAGATGCTTGCGATCCGCTCCGGGAGCTCCTCGGGGCGTACCTTGAGCGCCTCGGTGAGCTGTCCGACGACGGCATGCTCACGCGCCAGGAAGTCGTATGCATCGGTCCCCACCAGGGCTTCCACGCGTCGCACGCCAGAACCGATGGATGCCTCACCGAGCAGCTTGACCAGGCCGAGCTGACCCGAGCGCTGAGCGTGGGTGCCACCGCACAGCTCACGCGCCCAGTCGCCGACAGACACCACGCGCACGGAATCGCCGTACTTCTCCCCGAACAAGGCCATCGCGCCCGACGCGCGAGCCTCGTCCTGTGTCATCACCTCAGCGCGAACCACCAGATCCTCGAGCAACAACGCGTTGACCTTGGCCTCTACGTCTGACAGCACCGACAGCGGAACCGCTCCGGAGGCGTTGAAGTCGAACCGGAACCGGCCGGGGGCATTCTCCGAGCCGGCCTGGGTCGCGGTGTCACCCAGAGCTTCGCGAATGGCCTTGTGCACCATATGGGTGGCAGTGTGCGCACGCGAGATCGCCCGACGACGGTCCAGGTCGACAACAGCGTGGGCGGGCTCCCCCGTGACCACTTCGCCCGAGACAACGGTCGCACGGTGTACGACGAGACCGGTGATGGGCGACTGGACGTCCCTGACCTCGACGACCGCACCGTTGCCCAGGGTGATCAGCCCAGCATCGGCCAGCTGACCACCGCCCTCGGCATAGAACGGGGTGCGGTCCAGCACGAGCTCAAGCTCATCTCCGGCGCGGGCCGACCCGACGGACACGCCGTCGACCAGCATGCCGGCGACCTGCGCCTCAGAGACGGTCTCGTCGTATCCGGTGAACTCGACCGCCCTGCCGAGGGAGTCAGCAACCAAGCGGTATGCCGACGTGTCGCCGTGCGCGCTCTTCTTGGACCTGGCGTCAGCCTTGGCCCGGTCTCGCTGCTCGTTCATGAGACGACGGAACTCAACCTCGTCGACCTCAACGCCCTGTTCCTGCGCCATCTCCAGGGTCAGGTCGATCGGGAAGCCGTAGGTGTCATGCAGTGCGAACGCCTGGTCACCAGCCAACGTGGTCCGGCCGGCCGACTTGGCCTTGGCGACCGCAGTGTCAAGGATCGTCGTGCCCGATGCGAGCGTGCGGCGGAAAGCCTCCTCCTCGGCATAGGCGATCTGTGAGATCCGCGAGAAGTCGCTCTCAAGCTCGGGGTAGGACGCCTTCATCCGCTCCATGCTCACCGGCAACAGGTGTGGCAGGCACGGCTGGTCGAAGCCGAGCAGGCGCATCGAGCGCACGGCACGGCGAAGCATCCGGCGAAGGACGTAGTCACGGCCCTCGTTGCCCGGGGTGACACCGTCACCCATGAGCATCAGCGAGCTGCGGACGTGGTCGGCCACGATGCGCAGTCGCACGTCGTCGGGGTGGCTGTGGGCTGCGTCGTGCGCGGAGTCCACGCCATACCGCTTGCCGGTCAGCTCAGCGGCCTTCTCGAGAACCGGATAGACCTCGTCGATCTCGTACAGGTTGTCCACACCCTGCAGGACACATGCAAGGCGCTCCAGACCCAAGCCGGTGTCGACGCTCTTGGCCGGAAGGTCGCCCAGGATGGGGAAGTCGTCCTTGCTGATGCCCTCGCCGCGAACGCTCTGCATGAAGACGAGGTTCCAGATCTCCATGAACCGGTCCTCATCGACAGCCGGGCCGCCATCCTGGCCGTAGTCAGGACCGCGGTCGTAGTAGATCTCGGAACACGGGCCGCACGGACCGGGCACGCCCATGGACCAGTAGTTGTCGGCCATGCCGCGCCGGACGATGCGCTCGGCCGGGATCTCGGTGTGCGTGAGCCACAGGCCCGCAGCCTCGTCGTCGTCGAGGTAGACCGTCGCCCATAGCCGCTCCTTGTCCAGCCCGTAGCCGCCCTGTTCCTGGCTGGTGGTCAGCAGCTCCCACGCGAAGCTGATCGCGTCCGCCTTGAAGTAGTCGCCGAACGAGAAGTTGCCGTTCATCTGGAAGAAAGTGCCGTGCCGGCTGGTCTTGCCGACCTCATCGATGTCACCGGTGCGAAGGCACTTCTGAACGCTGGTCGCGCGCTGCCAGGGCGGCGTCTCCTGGCCCAGGAAGTAGGGCTTGAAGGGCACCATGCCGGCGTTGACGAACAACAGGTTCGGGTCGTCATAGACCAAGGATGAGCTGGGCACGATCGCATGGCCCTTGCTCTCGAAGAAGGCAAGCCAACGTCGCCTGATCTCGGCGGTTTCCATCGTGAGGTTCCTAACGGTCTGAGCGGGCTTACGTCGGGCAAGCCAAAGCCAAGGGTATGCCGGGTGTTGCCTTCGGGGGCGAGCCCGGCGGGCACTGATGGGCTTGGAGATGGGGACGATCCCCTAGCGAGCCCGCGGCGAGGTGGGGTCATCGATCAGCGCGCGGGCCTGGTCGGCGCTCATCTCGCGCCCGTCCGGCATCGTTCCGGTGTCAATGCCGAGCGCGTAACGCAGCTCGGTCTCTCGCTCCGCCATGCCCTCACGGACCGCCTCCGCCATCTCGCGCAGGCCATCACCGAGATCGGACAGACCGCCGGACAGTCCCTTGGCCACACCCGACGGAGAGTAGGCCTCGGCGGTCTTGGTGATCTTTCGAACCAGGAGCACACCCACGGTGGCGCCAAGAGCAACCCAGAACAGGCGACGCATCGTCTCAGTCCTTCCTGCGTCGGCCGCGCGCTGATCGCTTGCCTGATCGGGCACCGCTCATCGCCGAACGCACGCCGTAGGTGAAGGCAGCCACCTTGACGACGGGCGAGCCAAGTGTGGCCGCGAACAACGACGTCAGGGCGTTGACGTTCGTGGTCATCGACGAGACGTTCGCGGTGATGGTGTCCAGCCGCACGATCTGTTCGTTGGTGGAGGCGACGGTGTCGGTGACCTGCGAGAGCAGCGGCACGGTCTGCTCGGAGACGCCGCGCACGCCGATCCGGGTCTCGTCCAGGACATTGCCGGCCTTACCGATGAGGCTGCCCAGGCGCAGCACCAGGAAGGCAAACGAGAGCGCTGCAACCACACCCGCGATGTCACCGATGGACACTGGAGCCCAGTTCACATTCCCACCTCACGACAGCTGTTGATACGAAGGATCCGGATCACGACCGGAGCCAGAACCCTACCGCGGAGCCGAGTCAGGGCAGGACCTCAGCCACCAGATCTGACTTGACCTCGGGGAAGTGGCAGGCGATCGTGTGGTTCTTGGTCGACGGCCCGTCAGCCGTGCTCTTCAGCTCCAGGGGGGGTTCCTGCTGCGAGCAGATGTCCTCCGCCTTCCAGCAACGGGTCCGGAAGCGGCATCCGCTGGGTGGGTTGATCGGGCTCGGCACGTCACCGACGAGGCGGATCCGCTCCTTGGGGGGGACGCCTCGCACGACGTTGATGTCCGGGGCGGCAGACAGTAATGCCTGGGTGTAGGGGTGCTCGGGCGCGCCATAGATCTGGGCCTTGCTGCCCTGCTCCACGATCTTGCCCAGATACATCACCGCGACGTTGTCGCAGAAATGTCGGATGACGCCCAGATCATGGGCGATGAAGATGAACGAGAGGTCAAGTTCCTTGCGCAGCGTGGCCAACAGGTTCATCACCTGTGCCTGGATCGACACGTCGAGGGCGGAGACCGGCTCGTCGGCGATGATCAGCTTGGGCTCCACAGCCAGCGCCCGGGCGATCCCGATGCGCTGACGCTGCCCCCCTGAGAACTCGGACGGGTATCGGTTGATGTGCTCCGGGTTGAGACCGACAAGCTCGAGAAGCTCCTGGATCCGGGCCTTCTCCCTGCCCTTGGCAAGGCCGTGGACCTTGAGTGGGGTGAGCAGGATGGCGCCGACAGTCTGACGGGGGTTCAACGACGAGTAGGGGTCCTGGAAGATCATCTGGATCTCGCGGCGCAGCGGCCGAAGGTCCTTCTCGCGAAGCGTGCTGATCTCCTGTCCCCGGAAGAGAATGGATCCCTGCGTGGGTCTGTCCAGGCAGGTGATCAGCCGTGACGTCGTCGACTTGCCACAACCGGACTCCCCCACAAGGCCGAGGGTCTCTCCCTCGCGCAGGATGAAGGAGATGTCATCCACGGCCTTGACGGTGCCGTGAGTCATCCTCAGGCCCTCGATCTCCCGGACCGCGAAGTACTTGACCAGGTTGCGCACCTCGAGCAAGGGAGCCCGCGATGAGCCGGATGCCGTGGTCGCTGCCAGCGTCGCGACGGCATCCTGCGGCAAGGCACTCATGAACGGGTCTCCTGACTGTGGTCGGGCAAGGACTCCTCCGGATTCAGGGTCCCCGCCGGATCGGCGAGATGGCACCGGGTCAGCCGTCCGGGAGCCACGGAACGCAGCTGCGGCAGCTCAGATCTGCAGGCCTCACCGACGAGGTCCTGGAAGGCACACCTGGGGTGGAACGAACACCCGGGCGGCAGATGCACGAGACTCGGCGGGGTGCCCTTGATCGCCCGGAGTGCTTCGGCGTCCTCCGTGGCGGACGGCAGACTCTGCAGGAGGCCCCAGGTGTATGGGTGGTTGGGATGGGCGAGCACCTCTTTGGCCAGCCCTCGCTCAACAGCACGTCCGGCATACATGACCAGGATGTCGTCGGAGACCTCGGCCACGACGGCGAGGTCATGGGTGATCAGGATGACCGCGGAGCCGAACTCCTTCTGCAGGTCTTTGATGAGGTCCAGGATCTGAGCCTGGACGGTCACATCGAGTGCCGTGGTCGGCTCGTCGGCGATCAGGAGCAGCGGGTCGTTGACCAGGCCGAGGGCGATCATCGCCCGCTGACGCATGCCACCGGAGAACTCATGGGGATACTGCTTGGCCCGGCGTTCGGGGTTGGGGATGCCGACCCGGTCCAGCATCTCGACCGCGCGCTTGCGGGCGACGGCCCTCGACACCCGGTGGTGAGCCAGATAGGCCTCGGCAATCTGACCGCCGACCTTGTAGAAAGGGTGCAGCGAGGACTGGGGGTCCTGGAAGACCATCGCCACCTTGTTGCTGCGCAGCCTGCGCATCGTGGCCTCACTCGCCCCGACGATCTCCTCGCCATCGAGCATGACGCTCCCGCTGATGGCGGTGCGCCCGGGATTGTGGAGGCCGAGAACCGTCATGGTCGACACGGACTTCCCCGAGCCGGACTCGCCGACGATGGCCAGAGTGCGGCCAAGACGGGCCTCGTAGCTGAGGTTCTGCACGGCGTTGACCGGACCCTCGTCACTGGGGAACCGAACAGAAAGATCGACGACCTTGAGGACAACCTCGCCCAATGGCGCCTCGGTGAGGGCGACCGGGCGCGGAGCGGCGTCCTGGACTGGCGCCACCTCATCGAACTGCATGCTCATGTCAGCCTCACCCGCGGGTCCACGAACGAATAGGCGATGTCGACGACGAGGTTCATCGTGACGACCAGGAAACAGCTGATCATGACGGCGCCCATGATGACCGGTAGATCGTCCTGGAACAAGGACTGAATCGTGAGCCGGCCAACCCCGTCGACCCCGAAGATCTGCTCGGTGATCAGGGTGCCGGACAGCAGGGCGGCCAGGTCAAGTCCCAGAATCGTCACGACCGGGCTGATGGCAGCCCGCAACGCGTGCTTGTAGACCACTGTGTTCTCCGATATTCCCTTTGACCGGGCGGTGCGCACGTAGTCCTGGGCCAGCGTGTCGACCATCGATGCGCGGGTATAGCGGACGTACCCCGTCGAGGTGACCAGCCCGAGGACGATGGCCGGCGCGATCAGCCCCGCGAGCCAAGGGCCGATGCCGTCGGACAAATGGGCGGAGCGCGGGAGGATCGGGTACAGGACGGTGAAGTACAGGGCGAAGAGCAGGGCAACGATGTAGTAGGGGATAGCCCCGAAGACCTGGCTGAACCCGACGACGAACCTGTCGAGACTGGTGCCCCGGCGGCGTGCGGCCAGGACGCCGGTGCTGACTCCGACGGTGAGAAAGACAGCCATCGCCATCAGGGCCAGGGCCGCGGTCGTCGGGAACCGTTCCAGTATCGAGCTCTTGACTTCCCTCTGGCTGCGGAAGGAGTATCCGAGACAGGGTGCGCTGCACTCCTTGACAGAGCCGGACTGGATGATGTCCCGCCCGACGAAGAGCCCCTTGAAGTACTCGGCGAACTGCTCTGGGACGGGACGATCCAGCCTCATGCTGTGCCGGATGTCCTCGAGCTTCTGCGGGGAGCATCGCAGCTCGCCACACATCGACTGCGCGGGATCGGCGGGCCCGGCGAAGAAGAGAAGGAAGGTGGCAACCAGCGCCACCAGCAGGACGCTGATCGCCATGGCGATGCGACGGGCGATGTAGATGAGCACTTTCTGGTTCCTCAGCTAGGCATCTCGAGGGGTGGGCTGTGGGGCGCAGGCGTTCGGCCCACGCCCCACAGCTCCGAACTGCTGATCAACTACAACCGAACTGACCTACTGGTCAACCCAGATCTCGTCCAGGACCGGCATACCGTGGTTCGCGTCGTTGACGACGTTGTGAACCTTGGTGCCGAACAGGAAGTTCGACTTGTCGTTGTACCACGGGATAACCGGGACGTAGGTCTCCAGGAGCCACTTGTCGAACTTGCCCCACTCGGGGCCCTGCTCGGCGATCGAGAGCTTCTGGATGCGTTCCATCTCAGCGTCGACCTTCGGGTCGGCCAGGTTGCCCCAGTTGCTGCCACCGCCCTTGATCTGCGTCGACGAGACCGTCGGCGGGAAGATCGAGTCAGCTGACGGCCAGTCGAAGCACCAGCCCGCAGGACTCTGGAGCATGTTGTGCGGCCCATCGATCTTGTTGATCAGCTTGCGGCGGTCCTTACCCGCAACACCGATGTCCTTCACCTTGAAGCCAGCGGCCATCAGCTTGGTCTTGCGCACCTGGTTGACCTGCTGGGCGACGTTGCTCGGGTCATCGTCGGTGTAGTACCAGACCAGCTCGAACTCCTTGCCTGGGCCATAGCCTGCCGCGGCAAGCATTGCCTTGGCCTTGACCGGGTCGCCATTTCCGGTGCCGGTCATACCCTCGATCTTGAAGTCGAGGTGGCCTGGAATCTGCGGCGGCACGAGGGTGCTTGCCGGAGTCTGCGACAGCGGGGTGGCGCCAGCCGCCTTGTTGATGTCGTCGAACGGGTAGGCCGCGGCAATCGCCTTGCGGACCGGCAACGGGATCTTGCGCGTGTCCATGTTGACGGCGATCACGCAGGAGGACGGGCCGGTGACGAACTGGCTCGCCTTGGCGCCGGTGACCTGGTCGATCAGCGAAGCGTCGACGGAGTCCCAGCTCATGGTCGTGGCGTCTGGGCCGTTGCTGGCCAGGATGCCCTGCTGGACCTTGATCGAGTCCTGTCCGAACTTGAAGACATAGCCGTCGACGAACTGGTGCCGCGACGCGTCAGAGGCCGGATCCCAGAAGGTGTTCTTCTCGAGCACCAGCTCGGAACCCTGTGTGAAGGACTTGATCTTGTACGGACCGGTGCCCACGGCATTGTTGCCGTAGTCGCGGTTCTTGGTCTCCTTGGCCTTGGGGATCGGCGACGTCTGGGAGAACGCGGCAAAGTACGGGAGGGTCTCCCAACGCTTCTCCAGGTGGAAGACCACGGTCTTGGCGTTGGGCGCCTCTACGCCCGCGAAGGCCTCCCCCGACTCCCATGGACCCATGTACGCCTGGTCGCCCTTGGCGTCCTTGCTGCCCTTCAGGAAGTCGACCTGGTAGGTCGGGCCGCTGTCGGTGAAGGCGTAGGAACGCTTCACGGCGTAGGCGATGTCCCCGGCTGTGACCGGCGAACCGTCGCTGTACTTGATGCCGTCCTTGATGGTGAACGTCCAGGTGAGGCCGTCAGGTGAGACCGTGCCGAGGTCGGTGGCCAGGTCAGGCACGAGGACCTGCTTGTCGCCTCGCGTGACGAATGACGTGAGCGACCGCTGGGTCAGGCGCGTCATGATGATGCCGGAGTCTTGGTAGAACTGAGCGCTGGGGTCCATGTCAGACGGTGACGTGGCGTAGGAAACCGTCAGGATGCCACCCTTCTTGGCACCGGCAACCTCGGGCGCAGGGCCCTTGGCGGTCGGGTCCAGCGGAGAGGCAATCGTGCCGCCATCCGTGGTCTTTTGGGTGCCGTTGGTCCCCGCGTCATTGGCTGGCGCAGCACACGCTGCGATCAGCCCGATTGACGCGGCAACTCCAACGACGCGGACTATGGTCCCGCGCATGTTTGCTCCTTCTCATCTGTAGTCCTGACGACCGTCGGCCGGGGACTTTCTGACGGTAGCGGGGTTCGCTACCGACGTGTGTTGGGGTCGAACGCATCGCGGATCGCTTCGCCGAGCAGGGTCAGGGCCAGAACGAGCGAGGCGATGGAGATGACCGGGGGCCACAGAAAGAGCGGGTACCTCGCGTAGGCGTTCTGCGCGTTTGAGACGGTCCGCCCCCAGGAGGGAGTCGGCTCGACCAGTCCCGCACCCAGGTAGGACAGGGTCGCCTCATAGGTGATGTAGGCAGGGACAGCGATCGAGGCCGAGACGATGATCGGCCCGACCAGGTTGGGCAGGATCTCTTTGAAGAGGATGTGCCGGGTCCTGACGCCGATCACCTTCGCGGCCTGGACGAACTCGCGTTCCCTCAGCGAGAACACCTCGCCACGGATCAGCCGCGCGAGACCGATCCAACCGAAGAAGACAAGGATGGCGATGAGCACATAGAACCGGATGCCTGACTTCTGTTCGGCGGTCAGCGTCTCGCCCGCCGGCGTGAACCGCTGCTGGACGACGGGCACGACAGCCAGGACGACGACCAGCAACGGAAGGCTGAGCAGCAGGTCGATGGTCCAGCCGATGACCTTGTCGGTGATGCCGCCGAGATATCCGGCGAGCAGGCCCAGCGTGATCCCGACGATGGTCGACAGGGCCGCGGCGACGAATCCGATGACCAGCGAGGGTCGCGAACCATAGGCCCAGACGGCAAAGAGGTCGCGGCCCGTGCGTGGCTCCACTCCGAACCAGTGCTCGGTGTTCGCCCCGATGATCGGGTAGGTGTCCAGCGCCGAGATGAGATCGGAGTGGTACAGGTTGAGCGTCTCACCCTCGAGCCTGACCAGCAGCGGCGCGAAGATGGCAACCAGGACGAAGAAGACCACGATCCCAAAGGAGATGATCGCGATCTTGTCACCCTTGAGCCGGTCCCAGGCGATCTGCGACGGAGAGCGACCGTGCTGGCGGTCGGTGTCCTTGGTCGACGTCGTGCTTTGGCCAGGGTCTTCCTCAGCCGTGAGGCTGAGACCACCGGACGAGGTTCCCTGCCCCAACGACATTCAGTCTCCGAATCATTGGGGACGGTTTCCGCCCGGATCTCGTGCACAGCGGGGACGACGACGAGGGATGCCTTTGACGCAGTCGCGGAAACCCGAGTGCAATCTCGCACATCAACGACGATTCGACCAGCATTTGGACAACCTTGGGTCACAAATCGTTACCGGAAGGTAACTCCCCCCGAACTCGCGCCTTGAGCTTGACCCACCGAGAGGACAGCGTCTGCTCGAATCCCCGGTCAGTGGGCCGGTAGTAGTCGGTGTCCGCCAGCAGGTCGTCGGGCAGGTACTGCTGGGCCACGACGCCTGCGGGGTCGTCGTGCGCGTACCTGTACCCGTCGCCGTGCCCGAGCCGGGTGGCTCCGGCGTATCCGCTCCCCCGCAGGTGCACGGGCACCGGGCCCCCCTTGCCCGCCCGGATGTCGGCGATGGCTTCGTTGATGCCGAGATAGCTGGAGTTGGACTTGGGGGCAATGGCGTTGTGCACGACCGCCTGGGCCAGGATGATCCTCGCTTCCGGCATGCCGATCTGTGCCACCGCGTGCATCGCGGCGACGGCCGTCTGCAGGGCCGTGGGGTCGGCCATCCCCACGTCCTCACTTGCCGCGATGACGATCCGCCGGGCGATGAAGCGAGGATCTTCGCCTGCCTCGAGCATCCGGGCCAGGTAGTGCAACGAGGCGTCGACGTCACTTCCCCTCATCGACTTGATCAGTGCGCTGGCAACGTCATAGTGCTGGTCGCCTGCACGGTCGTAGCGGACCGCGGCGTGGGCTACGGCCTGCTCGACCTGGGACAGCGAGATCGGGATTGCTTCGTCACTGACGCGTCCCGCAGGCTGTGCGTCCAGGGCAACCCCCGCTGCCGCCTCCAGCGAGGTGAGCACGCGGCGCGCGTCTCCACCCGCCATCCGTATGACGTGCCGCCTCGCCTCGGGCTCGAGGCCGAAAACCCCTGCCAACCCACGCTGTTCGACCAAAGCAGCAGTGAGAACGTCGTCCAGCTCATCGTCGGAGAGCGGCTCGAGAGTGATCAGCATGGACCTCGACAACAGCGGTGCGATCACGCTGAAGGATGGGTTCTCTGTGGTCGCTGCGACCAGGACCACCACGCGGTTCTCCACACCGGGCAGCAGCGCATCCTGCTGTGCCTTGGTGAACCGATGGATCTCGTCCAGGAACAGGACCGTCTGCCGGTCATACATGTCCCGCTCCCGGGCGGCCGCTTCGATGACCGCCCTGACGTCCTTGACGCCGGCGGTGACCGCGGACAGCTCAACAAACCTGCGGCCGGCAGCGTTCGCCACCAGGTGTGCCAGCGTCGTCTTCCCGGTCCCCGGCGGTCCCCAGATGATCGCCGACAGCGGCCCAGCGGCACCCGCGTGACCCTCGATCAGCCGGCGCAGCGGGCTTCCGGCTCGCAGGACTTTCGTCTGGCCCCGGACCTCGTCCAGGGAACGCGGGCGCATCCGGACGGCCAGGGGAGGCACGGACGTCGCGGTGGACTCGAAGCCGGGCGAGGAGTCGCGCGAGGAAGCCGCAAAAAGGTCGTCGTCGGCACGGTTGGTCACGGTTGGCAGGTTATCTCGTGGTGCACGTGAGCCCGCCAACCGCGTGGGGGCCGGTCAGACGTCGTCCGCGACCGGAGCCTCGGGCGTGGCGTCGACCCCTGCTTCCTTGCGCTGGTCCGCTGTGATCGGGGCCGGCGCCGAGGTCAGTGGGTCGAAGCCACCACCGGTCTTCGGGAACGCGATCACGTCGCGGATCGAGTCCGTGCCGGAGAGCAGGGAACAGATGCGGTCCCAGCCAAAGGCGATACCACCATGCGGCGGGGCACCGAAGGCGAAAGCGTCCAGCAGGAAGCCGAACTTCTCCTGCGACTCGGCCTCGGACAGGCCCATCACCGCGAAAACACGCTCCTGTATCTCCCTGCGGTGAATACGGATCGAGCCGCCACCGATCTCGTTTCCGTTGCACACCATGTCGTAGGCATAGGCCAGCGCCGAACCGGGGTCGGTGTCGAACGTGTCCATGAACTCAGCCTTGGGTGAGGTGAACGCGTGGTGAACCGCTGTCCATGCGCCCGAGCCGACCGCTATGTCACCGGATGCCTCGGCTTCGGTAGTGGGCTCGAACAACGGCGCGTCCAGAACCCAGAGGAACGACCACTGGGCCTCGTCGATGAGCTGACAGCGCTTGCCGATCTCCAGACGGGCGGCACCCAGCAACGCCCGAGAGCTCTTGGCTGGACCGGCTGCGAAGAAGATGCAGTCGCCCGTGGTGGCAGCGACGTGTGTGGCAAGACCCTCGCGTTCGCTCTCGGTCAGGTTCTTGGCGACGGGCCCGCTGAGCTCACCGTCATCGCCGACGAGGACATAGGCCAGGCCCTTGGCCCCACGTTGCCTGGCGAACTCCTGCCAGCCGTCCAGCTGCTTGCGCGGTTGAGATGCGCCGCCGGGCATGACGACCGCTCCGACGTACGGGGCCTGGAACACGCGGAAGGTGGTGTCCTTGAAGAAGTCCGTGCAGTCGGTGAGCTGCTGACCGAAACGCAGGTCGGGCTTGTCCGTGCCGTAGACCGCCATCGCGTCCGCATAGGTCATCCGCACCATCGGCGTCGGGATCTTGTGGCCAATGAGCTCCCACACAGATGTGGCGATCGCCTCTCCGAGCTCGAGGATGTCGTCCTGCTCGATGAAGCTCATCTCGATGTCCAGCTGGGTGAACTCCGGCTGGCGGTCCGCGCGGAAGTCCTCGTCGCGATAGCAGCGGGCGATCTGGTAGTAGCGCTCCATGCCGGCAACCATGAGCAGCTGTTTGAACAGCTGAGGGCTCTGAGGCAGGGCGTACCAGGATCCCGGCCGCAGCCGAGCCGGCACCAGGAAGTCGCGGGCGCCCTCAGGGGTTGAGCGGGTGAGGGTGGGCGTCTCGATCTCGACGAAGTCCCGCTTGGCCAGGACCGCCCGAGCGGCCTGGTTCACCTTGCTGCGCAGGCGAATCGCCGCGGCAGGGCCCGGACGACGAAGGTCGAGGTAGCGGTGCTTGAGCCGGGCCTCTTCACCGACGGTGACCCGATCGTCAATCTGGAACGGCAGCGGCGCAGCCGGGCTCAGGACCTCGAGGTCGGTTGCCACCACCTCGATCTCACCTGTCGGCAGGTCGGCATTGGCGTTGCCCTCTGGGCGCTTGCGCACCTCGCCGGTCACCTTGACGCAGTACTCGTTACGCAGGTCGTGCGCCCCGCCCTGAGCGAGAATCTCGTCGCGAACGACCACCTGGGCGATGCCGGATGCATCACGAAGGTCGAGGAAGGCGACGCCGCCATGATCGCGTCGACGGGCGACCCACCCGGCCAGGGTGACGGTCTGCGAAGCGTGGTCGGCGCGCAAGGTGCCGGCCTCGTGAGTGCGAATCACGGTGAGGTCCTTAGGTTTGATGGCTGAGCCTGATCCCGCACGTGGGCGTGCGAGGTCAGACCCACATCTTACGGAAGGCGGCCACCGCGTCCGAACCGGTCCATGGCTGCGGTCAGCTCCCTATTCCCCCATGCCATAGCGGGTGCTCGGGCCAGGGACTGTCGCATGGTCGCAACGTGGCCCAGCCGCGAGCCCGTGAGGCGTGGGCAGTCAGGATGCCGATCACTGCGCCAGGGTTGTGCAGCTGGCCCCGCAAAACCGCCTCGTGAGCCTCATCCAGGTCAACCCAGCCAACTGGCATCGCGTGTTCCTCGCCCTCACGGGTGAACAGGTCGCGGTGGTGGACGTCGCCGAGATCCCGGGCTAGAAAGACCCGCAGCGCCTCAGAGTTGCCTCCGGGAGAGCTGAAGTAGTCGATCAGGACATCCCATCGACCGGCGCTCAGGTCGGCCTCTTCGTGGAGCTCGCGGGCCGCGCAGAGCCAAGGTTGTTCGCCCTCGATGTCGAGGAGCCCGGCCGGCAGCTCCCACTCGAACGAACCGACCGGGTGACGGTACTGCTGGATGAGCAGCAGCTGGTCGCCGCCATCGACCTGGCGCAACGCCACAATGGACACGGCCCCGGGGTGGTCGACGTACTCGCGCGTGACCTCGCCGGCAGCACCGAGGTCTATGACGTCGCGCCGGACATCCCAGACCATGCCCTCGAACACGAGCTCCGTGTCCTGGGCGGGATGCCGGTCCAGCCGGTCCGCCAGATCTACGCCGCGAAGGACTGGGGCGTTGAGGCTCATGGCGCCGAGATGCTCACCGTGCGGCGACAGTCATTGTGCCGCAACGGTTTCGCTGCCCCGAGGCCTCTCGACCTCGACCAGGCGCGATGCTCGGTGTGCGTCGATTGCCGCCTCGACCAACCCGGCAAAGAGCGGATGCGCGCGATCGGGCCGGGACTGGAACTCGGGGTGGGCCTGGGTTGAGACGTAGTAGGGGTGAACGTCGGCCGGCAGCTCGACGAACTCCACCAGGCTGCCGTCGGGCGAGGTGCCCGAGAAGCGCAGCCCCGCCTCTTCGAGCTGGTCCCGATAGGCGTTGTTGACTTCATAACGGTGGCGGTGACGCTCGTGCACCACCGTGGATCCGTAGGTGCTGGCGATGACCGAGCCTTCGACCAGGTTGGCCGGGTAGG
>JBDTMW010000022.1:0-14092 GCA_039934065.1 Actinomycetota bacterium
ACTGGCTCATCGGGAACCCCAGCCAGCTGGCCTCGACCGGAGTGCGGTCGAGCAGCTCCTTGTTGGACAGGATCACGCCGCAGGGGTGCACCGCAATGTGCCGGGGCAGGCCATCGAGTCGTTCCACCAGGTCGAAGAGAACTCGCAGGCGAGGAGCATCCAGGCCGCTGGCACGCAGCTCTGGCAGCTCGGCCATGGCGGCCCGGACATCACGGGCCCGGATGTGCGGGAACGCCTTGGCGATGACGTCGATCTCGCCGATCGGCAACCCGAGCGTGGCGCCGACGTCCCGGATCGCGTGACGCACGCGGTAGGTGTCCATCATCGACACACACGTGACCCGATCCCCACCAAAGCGTTCCAGGACGTGCTCGTAGATCTCGGTCCGCCGGGCTGACTCCACATCGATGTCGATATCGGGCAGCTGGGCACGCAGAGGTGAGCAGAACCGCTCCATGAGCAGGCCGTGACGCAACGGCTCCACCCCGCTGATGCCGAGCAGATAGTTGACCAGGCTGCCGGCGCCCGAACCTCGTGCCGCCACCCGCACCCCAAGGTCACGGATCAGGTCACACACTGCCGCCACTGTCATGAAGTAGGTCGGATAGCCAAGGCCGGCGATGACGCGAAGCTCGTCCTCCAGCCGCGAGGACACCGCAGACAGCTCAGCGTTGCCTGCTCCCCCATATCTCGTGGCAATGGCACCCCGACAGCGAGCAGCCAGAACCTCCTGAGGAATCTCATCAGCAGCGATACCGAGTGCCGACGGTTCCGGCAGATGCACCGAGCCGATGCCGAGATCGGTGCGCGAGTCCAGCGCGCACGCCTGTGCCAGAGCCATGGTGTCGGCCATCAGCTGGCGGGCCCGGTCACGCTCACCGCTGCCGCCACCGCTGACCCCGGCACCTGAGGCCCGGACGACGTCGCAGGCCACGGCATACATCTGGGCCGAGGAGGCGAGATGACCTGCCGTGGTCACCCTGTCGAGATGACGCGTGTCCAGTGGCACGAGGCGCCGGGCAGCATCAAGGACGTCGACTGTCACGGCCCCGCCAGGATCGGCATGGCGGACCGCAGCCGTGAGCACAGCCGGCAGCTGGGACTCGGTGGCCAGGCCCAGCAGCCGGGCAGCATGCCCGAGGCTGGCCGGCGTGCCCTCCGGCCCGCCATGGCACACCACCTCAATGACCACACCGCCACGCGGCAACAGGGCGACCCACTGGTGCAACAGCCTGCGTGCCAGGTCGGAGCGTCGTTCCAGCAAGGCCTGGCCCACGTCAGAGGCCGGCCCGAGCAGGACCAGCAGCGCCAGCTGTCCGGTTCGCGGATCCACGGCATGCTCGGCGATGAGCTGGGCGCTGGTGGCCGGGGCTCCGCGTTCACCACTGAGGTGGGTCTGGGTCACCAGACGGCATAACCTGCCCCAGCCGACCCCAGGGTCGACCCCGGCGCCCTGCCCACGTGCCAGGACCGTGACCCGCGGATATCGAGGATCGACCTCGGCGCCGCCCCTGGCCGGGCTGGCGCGAACAGCGTTGGCACGAGCAAAGTTGGCTGGGTTGGCACGAGCAGCCTGAACCCCTTGCCCGGGAACGGTATTGGATCGCCCGTCCCCCACAGCCAGGTCCACGCCAAGCACTGGAGCGATGCCAGCCTCGTCGCAGGCCTGCACAAAACGCACGGCACCATAAAGTCCGTCGCGGTCGGTCAGGGCGAGCGCGCGCTGGCCCAGTGAGGCGGCACGTTCCACCAACGCCGCCGGTGTCGATGCGCCGTAGCGCAACGAGAAACCGGACGCGACGTGTAGGTGGGCAAAATCATCGCGCATTGTCGTGTCGCAACTGTCCTGTCGCAGGCTGCCGGGTCGCAGGCTGTCGACCCGTCACAGCAATGAAGTCGGGCAACGCCCGGCTCATGGGCAGGCCGAGTGCCCCCTGGACCAGCTCGAAGAAGATCTCGGACTGCCGTAAGAGGTCATCGGACTCGCGCGCCACCAGTCCGGCCGAACCTCGCGCGAGCGCCGCACGGCGTTTGGCCGAAGCGGCAAAGAACACCGCCCACTCGGTCAGCTCGGGAGCCACCTGCGGCAGCACCTCCCACACACTGCGTAGCTGCGCGCGTCGGCTGGGCCTGCTCCGGGCAGCCAGCAAGGCCGCCGCCGCACGCAAGGCCGCCAGGTGAGCCTCGACGTAGCGATCGGCGACGGAGTCGGCGTGGCAGGCCGACAACAGGCTGGCCCGGGATCGCTCGAGCAGGTCCAGCACCGTGCCGGCCAAGGGCGCTCGTGGAACTGTCATTGCTGTCGTCATCACCGCACCGCCTAGTCCGCCACGCGCAGAAGTCGCCAGCTGCGCGCAGGCCCAGCCGTGCCCTGGCCTCGCATCCCAAGGTCATGCATCCCAAGGTCATGCATCCCAAGGTCGTAGACCCCGGTGCCGGCGAGTCGACCGGGGCTGGCTTCCACTCGCCATACCTCCTGTTCGAGGCAGTCCAGCCCGCGGGCCGCAACCTCTTCGTCAGGGTCGAGGGCTTCACGCCACCATGCTCGGCGCTCTCGCCAGTGCCCGATCACGTCGCGCACGATATAGAGCCGGCCGCGCCACAAGAAGGCCGACGGTGTCGGGTCCGGAACACAACCGATGTCACCATCGCGGTCATCACGGTCAACGACGCCAGCACCGGCGACACCAACATCGACGGTGCCAACATTGACGGTGCCGACATCGGCCCGGACCTCGATGGGTTCCTCGTAACGACGCACCATGGTCAGCTCCTCCGGACGTGGGCAAGGGTGGAAGTCAGGGGTCCGTCCGGTTCTGCGGCGGGCGGGGTCGAGGCGCCCGCCGCAGAACCAGTCGTACCTGGTCGTGCACATTTATAGAACATGTGTTCGACTGATCCGAATGTACACCGCGGTCCCGACAGCCCGTCAACCCCGAGGACCGACCCCTGTGCCCGGCCCCGATGGCCGGGCGGTGGCAGAGCGTTGGTCTTCCGTGGGGGGTCCAAGCACGGCTACCGTGCCTTCATGGCCGATCTGAGCGTCGAGGGGGTTCTGGAGCATCCCTGCGTGCGTCGCGTGGCCGCGGCCCTGACGTCCTTCGGCGTCCGCGGTCAGATCATGGTCCTCGACGACGCCGCCCGGACAGCGCGACAGGCCGCCATTGCGCTGGGCATCGAGACAGCCCAGATCGCCAACACGCTGGTCTTCAAGGCCTATCGCAAAGACAGGTCGATCCGGCCCCTGCTGATCCTCACCTCAGGGGTCCACCGGGTCGACACCGTCAAGGTCGCAGACTTGCTCGAGCTCAGCGACGTCATCCTGGCCGACGCCGAGTTCGTCCGCGCCCAGACGGGATTCACGATCGGGGGCGTGGCGCCCGTCGCCCTCCTCCACCCCGTCGAGACGGTGGTCGACATCTCCCTGAGTCGTTATGAGCAGGTGTGGGCCGCAGCAGGTCACCCATACACGGTCTTTCCTACCTCGTATGACGAGCTCTTACGCCTGACCGGAGGCCACGCCGCCGAGGTCGCCTGAGCCACCCCCGTTTCACGGCGACCTAGACATCTGCCAGATCGTCGGGGATATGTTGTCGGGATCGGGAGGTGCCTCACAGGGTGCCGGACCGAACCGACTCGAGGGGCGGCGCGATGGACATCTCAAGCCTGAGGTTCACCCGGACGACGTTGCGTACCGGCTACAACCGGCACGAGGTCGACCAGCTGATGGCTCTCATCGCCACCAACCTCGCGCTCCCTCTGTCCGAGCGAACGCTGGATGCAGTACAGCTCACAGCGGTCTCCTTCACCTCCACGACCTTCCGCGCAGGCTACGACATGGACGAGGTCGACCACGCCCTGGACAAGCTCGGCGTCAGGCTCGGCCTGCCATCGCCATCTGAGCCGACCGGGCATACGGACCAGTTCGGGCCAGACCTACTCTGGGACGGTCCCAATATCGTCTCCTGAGGGTCTCAGGCCCCGAGGTTGGCGTAGACCTCCAGGGTGGCCGACGAGCGGTTCATTGTGTAGAAGTGAAGCCCCGGCGCACCCTCAGCGAGCAGCCGAACGGACAGCTCCGTGGCGATCTGCACCCCCACCTCGCGGATGGCACCGGGGTCAGCAGCCACTGCTTCGAGCCGGGCGACCACGGCGGCCGGCAACGGCGTCCCCGACAGCTCGGCCATCCGCCGCACCTGCGCGAAGTTCGTCACCGGCATCAACCCGGGAATGATCGGCAGGTCTCGTCCCCGCGCAACCACCCGGTCGCGCAACCGAACATAGTTGTCAGCGTCGAACACGAACTGGGTCACGGCGAACTCAGCCCCTGCGTCGGCCTTTCGCGCGAGCACATCGGCATCCTGGTCAAGGCTTGAGGACTCGGGGTGCTGGTCGGGAAAGGCCGCCACCCCAACGGTAAAGCTGCCCAGCGAGCGAACCAGCGTCACGAGCTCGTCCGCGTGGTTGAGGCCTTGGGGGTGGGGAGTCCATGGAGTTCCGGGACCGCCGGGTGGGTCGCCGCGCAGGGCCAACACGTTGCGGATCCCGGCGCTGGCATACTCCCCGACGACCTGACGAAGCTCGGCCACCGACGACCCGACACAGGTCAGGTGAGCCATCGGAGTCAGTGTCGTCTCGCGGGCGATCCGGCCCGTCATCCTCACCGTTCGTTCACGAGTGGATCCACCTGCGCCATAGGTCACCGAGACGAAGGTCGGGCGTATGCGCTCCAGGCGACGGATCGCCTCCCACAGCGTCTGCTCGCCCGCGTCATCCTTGGGCGGGAAGAACTCGAAGCTGTACGACGTGCCCTCCTCCGCGAGCACTCGCGCAATTGAGCGGCTGAGGTGCGCGGGCTGAGGGAGGATCGATGAGGTTCCGTGCGCCATACCGGCCAGACTATGCGTCCGGCAGCACGTAGGCTCAGACCTCTCAGCATCCGGAGGCCTGATGTCGAACCCACTTGACACCAACGATCTGCGCATCCGCGTGCAGACGGCTGTCGACGCTGAAATCTCCAGCCAGTCCCGGGTCCTTTCGGAGATCGGTGATGAGCTCACCCCTTTGGTGGCGGCCGTCGGCGCTCTGCTGCAAGGTGGCAAGCGACTCCGGGCGGCCTTCTTCTACTGGGGTTATCGCGCCGCCGGCGGGCCTGACAACGAGGCCGTCATCCGCGCTGCGACCGCGATGGAGTTCTTCCAGGCCGCGGCCCTGTTGCACGACGACGTCATGGACGACAGCGACACCCGACGCGGTATGCCGGCGGCACACCGACGCCTGGCTGATGAGCATGCGGCCGCGGGTTGGGCTGGCAGCGGTGACCGCTTCGGCCTGGCCGGTGCCATCCTGGGCGGCGACCTGTGCCTGACGTGGAGCGACGAGCTCTTTGCGACATCCAGACTTCCAGCGACCGAGCTGACCCGTGCCCGTCCCGTGTTCGACCAGATGCGCACGCAGCTCATGGGTGGGCAGTTCCTTGACGTGCTCGAGTCCGCCCGAGGATGGGATGGCTTGACCACCGACCAGCGAATCGCTCGCGCCCGCAGGGTAATTCGCTACAAGAGCGCCAAGTACAGCATCGAGCACCCGCTGCTGATCGGGGCCGCCGCAGCCGGTGTGAGCGCATCCGACCGTGACGCCCTCTCACGCTACGGGCTTGACCTGGGCGAGGCCTTCCAGCTCCGCGACGACGTGCTGGGTGTCTTCGGGGACCCTGCCCAGACAGGCAAACCCGCCGGCGATGACCTGCGCGAGGGCAAGCTGACAGTCCTCGTCGCTCTGGCGCTGGAACACGCGAGCCCCCAGGTCGTCACGCTTTTCGAGAAGCTGCTCGGGACATCTGATCTGGACGAGCCTCGCGTTGACGAGCTCCGTGCCGCGATCACCGCCAGCGGTGCACTCGACCGAGTCGAGCAGATGATCCTGGACCTCAGCGCGTCGGCTCGTAAGGCCCTGAAGTCCACCACCGGGTTGACCGACGAGGGCCGGGCAGCACTGGACACCCTCATCGACGTCTCGACCGCCCGCTCCGCGTGAGCGGTCGAGCAACACCCGACCACGTGGTGGTCGTCGGCGCCGGGCTGGCCGGCCTGTCCGCCGCGATGCACCTGGCCGGTGCCGGCCGCCGCGTGACCGTCCTGGAGGCCGAGTCCACTCCCGGCGGCAGAGCAGCGCGCGTGACGCTGCCGGCGACGGGCGGAGGGACCTATCACCTCGACACCGGCCCGACGGTCCTGACCATGCCCGACCTCCTTGCCGACTGCTTCGCCGCGCTGGGCGAGTCGCTGTCCGACTGGGTCACCCTGCGGCCGCTCGATCCTGCCTATCGAGCCCAGTTCGCCGACGGCACAACCCTGGCCGTCACCAACAACGTCGAAGAGATGGCCGAACGGATCCGGGCATTCGGTGGATCCAACGGCTCCGCTGATGCTGACGGCTACCGGCGCTACGTCGAGCTGGTGACCCGCTTGTACCGCCTCCAGATGCGCGACTTCATCGACCGCAACTTCGACTCCCCCGTCGACCTGGTCGGCTCATCCCTGGCCAAGCTCGTTGCCCTGCGCGGGTTCTCACGGCTGGCTCCCACGGTCGCCCGATACTTCCGTGACGAACGTCTCCAGCGCGTCTTCAGCTTCCAGGCCATGTATGCCGGGGTCTCGCCTGCCCGGGCGCTGGCCATCTACGCCGTGATCACCTACATGGACCTGGTCGAGGGCGTCTTCTATCCCGTCGGCGGGATGAATGCGCTGCCGACCGCGATGGAGGCGGCAGCACGCAAGGCTGGCGTCGAGTTCGTCTATGAGACCCAGGTTACTGGCGTGACGTGGAACGGCGATCGGATGACCGGGCTCCAGAGCCTCGACGGGCGGACCTGGTCCCCAGATGCCGTGGTCATCACGCTCGATCGGCCTGCCGCACTTGAGGTCTTGGCCCCGGCGCCGCAGGCCTCACGGATCCGCCGGGGGCAGCCGGGGCTCCCTGGCAGGACGCGGTACTCACCGTCTTGTGTGGTCCTCGCCGCCGGCGTGAACCGCACCTGGCCCGGTGCAACCCACCACACGATGCACTTTGGCCATGACTGGTCCCGCGTGTTCGACGACCTTGACGCCGGGCGGCTGATGCGTGACCCGTCGTTCCTGGTCTCGTTGCCCTCTGTCACCGACCCGGGTCTGGCGCCTGACGGGAGCAGCTCGGCATACGTGCTCTTCCCGGCCCCGAACCTTGACCAGGCGCATCCTCTGGACTGGGCCAGACTGCGTTGTCCCTATCGGGAGCACTTGGTCAACACCGTTGAGAACGCTGGCTATCAGGGCTTTGGCGACGCCATCGACACCGAGATGCTGATCACCCCGGCGGACTGGGCCGACCGTGGCCTGGGCGCAGGCACGCCCTTCGCCGCGGCACACACGTTCGGCCAGACCGGCCCCTTCCGCTCCCCCAACAGGCTCGGCGACAACGTGGTGTTCGCCGGCTCGAGCACCACTCCCGGCGTCGGGGTGCCCATGGTGCTGATCAGCGGGCGCCTTGCCGCCGAACGCCTCACCGGCCCCGACCCGTCCTACCGCTCGCTGGCCTGGCGTTGAGACACACCAGGGCAGTGAACCGGGCCATGGCTCCCGATCTGGCTGCGGCCTATGAACATTGCCGGCAAATCCACGCCGCCCACGGTCGTACCTACTACCTCGCCACGCGGCTACTGCCCCGCGATCGACGTCCAGACGTCTGGGCCCTCTATGCCTTCGCCCGGGTGGCCGATGAGCTGGTTGACGCGCCCAACACGCAGTCCGAAGATCCTGCAGCCCTGCTCGCATGGCGCGAACTCGCAATGGCGGCGGTGCAGTCGGAGACTCCACCGGACCCCGCAGAGCAACCCGTCCTGGCTGCGACATGGCACACGATGCGCAGTTTCGAGCTCAAGCCCGATCTGCTGGATGAGTTCTTCGAGGCCATGGTCATGGATCTGACGGTTACTCGATATGCGACCTGGGAGGAGCTTCGCGGGTACATGCGGGGCAGCGCGGCGGTCATCGGAGAGCTGATGGCTCCGCTACTGGGGGCGAGGGGTCCCGCGGCGATGAGCCGGGCGGCGACGCTGGGCGAAGCCTTCCAGCTGACCAACTTCATCCGTGACATCAGCGAGGACCACGCCCTCGGCCGGATCTATCTGCCGCAAGCCGACCTGGAGCGCTTTGGGGTCAGCGAGCCCATTCTCGCCGAAGCGGTGGTTGCCGGGGTGCCCTCTCCGCAGGTGCGCTCGCTGGTCGCCTTCGAGGTGAGTCGGGCCCTCGACCTCTACGCCCTGGCGCAGCCGGGGCTCATGATGGTCGACGCTCGCAGCCAGCCCTGTCTGGAGGCGGCGTTCACGTTGTACCGCCGGATCCTGCATCAAGTGATTGCCAATGACTTCAACGTGTTCGAGCGTCGACTCGTCGTGCCGGCCTGGCAACGACTGGCCACAGCCGGACATCTGGCGGCCCGCACCGTCGGCGCCAACCTCACCGAGATCGTGGCGCCGCGGCGGTCCACACCCAGACGGCACAGCTCATGAGTACCAGCGCGAACCCGAAGGCAAGGTCCTCGACCGGTGCATAGGCTATGCGGCCATCGCCGATGAACACGATGCGCCCCGAGCCCAGGATGGCCGCGTCGCTGTAGCGCACGATGCCGCGACCTGTCAGCCAGCCGTTGGTGACCAGCTGGAAGACCACGACGATGCCGTATGCCGTCCACCAGGTCCGCGTGCGCAGCAGCGCCGTCCGCAGAACGATCTGGTCCGCGACAACGGCAGTGAGCACAGCCACGGTGGCCGCGACCGTGTAGGGGGTCATGACGTGATGGAGATCATGATGATCGGCGCCGGGAACGGACCACGGCCACGGCCTCGAAGGTCAGGATGCCCGCCAGCGGGATCACGACGAAGAACGCGTACTCCTCCAGTGGCAGCCCCCACAGACGGATGGCGAGTGTCTGAGCGGGGTCGAACCGCCAGTGCCCAGCTGCGGTGGCCATGACGTCCCACACGACGAAAATCACGGCGACCGGCAGGATCGCGATGAGCAGACGCAGCCGCTGGCGCAGCACACCGAGGCGGAAGTACCGGTGCAGCGGCAGGGTTCCGATCAGCACAAAGCCCAGCATCACGGCATACGAGGCATGCCTCACGCTCAGAAGGCCGCTTCCATGGCACGGCGACGCACTTCGGTCTTGAAGCCGGCGAGGAGGGCGTCCATCGGGGAACCCTGCACCGGGAGAGTGCCGTCGGGGGTGAAGAGCCATCTCAGGATCTCGGTGTCGGTCATCCTGCTGTCGCGCAGCACGGTGAACGTGCCGGGGAGCTCGGGAAGCAGCCCGTCCTCATTGAGGAACTTCGCCGGAATGGAGATGACATGGCGGGGGCCGATCCGGATGCTGAGAATCTGACGATCGGATATCAGCTGACGGACCTCGCTGAGCCGGAGCCCAAGGCGCTCGGCGATATCGGGAACGGTGAGCCACTCGCCCACCAGCTCTTCGAGGCCCGTGAGATCGTCATCGACGGATGGGTCGGGGGTGTTGTGGTTAGGCACGGGTCAAGAGTGCCATGGTCTCGGCGAGGGGAACATCACCAGATGATTGCCACAGATCACTGCGATGTTCTCACCGGAGGCCGTCCCACTCGACCGACGTCCCCTTGCGCGGCATCAGTTTCGTGTATCTTTCACACAAGTCCCACAGGCACCGTACGCCACATCCGCCATAGTGGGCACATCCCCATCCGGCAAACCGCAGAAGGGAAGCCCCAGTCATGAGTCCCGTCATCGGCATCACTCCGGCCACCTCACCGGTGCCCGCCCAACCCACGCCCACCGTCATCCAGCGCAGCTCCAACCCCGCTCCGTTTGGCTGGCAGGTGCTCACGGTGCGATCCGGCGACACCCTCAGCGACATCGCGGTCGCACACCGGACCACGGTCGGCGTCCTGCTCACCCGCAACCGGTTCGTGGGCAGCGGCAACTTCCTCGCGGTCGGACGACGGCTGTGGGTCCCCCGCATCACTCCAGCTACCCCCAGCGCCGCCCGGAAGGTCGCCCCCGCGGCCCGGACGGCGACATATGTGGTTCGATCTGGCGACACCCTCGGCGGCATTGCGGTTACCTACAAGGTGAGCCTCTCGACCCTCTACTCGCTCAACAAGATCGGCCGGACGGCGTACATCCAGCCTGGTCAACGGATCACGGTGCCGGCCCCCGCCGCAAAGGCCAGGGCCAAGGCCCAGGCCGCGTCGGCTGTCACCACGACAATTGTCACCGTGCGCTCCGGCGACACCCTCAGCGACATCGCTGCACACCGGGGCGTGACAACGGCTTCCCTGCTGAAGGTCAACGGCCTCTCGCTGCGGTCGGTTCTGCAGATCGGGCAGAAGCTGAAGGTTGTAACCCCCAGGACGGCCAGCAGCAACACGTTCGCCGGACGCACGTACCCGGCCAGCGTCGTCAGGGCCGCGGCCGCCAACCGCGCCTACCTGGCTCGGCACAACACCCCCAGCCGGACCCAGATCAAGGCCATGATCGTCGCCACTGCGCGCCGGCACGGAGTCGACCCCAAGCTGGCCCTGGCCGTCTCGTGGCAGGAGTCCGGCTGGAACCAGCGCCAGGTCTCGGTCGCCAATGCCATCGGCGCGATGCAGGTCATTCCAAGCTCAGGCGCCTGGGCCTCAGAGCTCGCCGGCCGCAAGCTCAACCTGCTCAACGCGCAGGACAATGTCACCGCGGGGGTCATCCTCCTACGTTCCCTGACCCGCAGCGCAGGCACGCAGGACCAAGCGATTGCGGGCTACTACCAAGGCCTGTACTCCGTGCAGAACGTGGGGATGTACGCCGACACCAAGCGCTATGTGGCCTCCGTCACCTTCCTCAAGCGACAGATGCAGGTGTAGCGCGCGGTGACCGTCGGCCGGTGCTGCTCGTGCCTCCACGGATCGCCCTCCCGCGATACATAGACTCATCGCGTGTCATCTCCTAGTCCCTCCTCCCTCATCGACCTAGTTCTCGATGGGCGCTACCAAGTGCTCCGGCACCTGGCCGATGGCGGGATGGCGACGGTCTACGTCGCCCTGGACCAGCGTCTCGACCGCGAGGTGGCGCTCAAGGTCATGCGTCCGGACCTGGCCAGGGACGCGACCTTCGTCAGCAGGTTTCACCGCGAGGCCCGCTCTGCAGCGAAGCTGAGCCACCCGAACGTCGTGGCGGTCTACGACCAGGGTGAGGACGACGGCCACATGTTCCTGGCCATGGAGCTCGTCAACGGGCTGACCCTGCGACAGGTCATGCAGGCTGAGGGGCCGCTGACCCCGCGTGCCGCCCTGGACATCCTCGACCCGGTACTCCAGGCCCTCGGGGCAGCACACAGCGCCGGCCTGATCCACCGTGACGTCAAGCCCGAGAACGTCATCCTGCGTGACGACGGCACCGTCAAGGTCGCCGACTTCGGGCTGGCCAGGGCGGTCGACACCGTGACCTCCACGGCTCAGACAGGCGTCCTTCTCGGCACCGTTGCCTACCTCTCACCCGAGCAGGTCGAACGCGGTATCGCCGACGCGCGCAGTGACGTCTATGCCGCCGGGCTGCTGCTGTTCGAGATGCTCACCGGGTCCAAGGCGTTCATCGGCGACTCACCCATCCACGTGGCCTACCAGCATGTCCACAGCAGCGTCCCGCTGCCCTCCAGCCGGGTCAGCACAGTTCCAGTCGAGCTCGATCTGCTGGTCGCACGGGCCAGCGCACGCGACCCGGACAACCGGCCCCGGGACGCCAACGAGATGCTCGCTGAGATGCGGACGGCACGCCGCGGGCTCACGACCATTGCGCTCGACCTGCGCCCTACCGGCGCCGGTGGCACAGCCCCCGCGAGCTTGACAATTGCCCTTCCACGCACAGAGGTGATCCCCTCCGCGGCGGCCCCGCGCAGCCCAGGAACGAAGGGCAACGGTCTTCGCCGACTCATGCCTCGCGGCTTGTCAGCGCGCCGGCCCAGTCGGCGTGTGACACTGTTCGGGCTGCTCCTGCTGGTTGCGGTCGCGGCGCTCTTGTTCTTCACCGCGGGCCCGGGCGCGTCGACCACGGTGCCAAAGGTCACGGGTATGTCCACGCAGGCGGCCGAGCAGACGCTGACGTCGGCCCACCTGGGCCCCAAGGTGGTCCGGTCCTTCGACGAGGTCGTCAAGGCTGGGGTGGTCATCTCGACCAATCCTCCAGCCGGGCGTGAGCTCGGTCGCGGATCCACCGTCACCCTGACCGTGTCGCAGGGACCGGAACGCTACGGGGTGCCCCGGCTGATCGGGTTCAGCCAGGCCGAGGCGGAGCAACGCCTGAAGGAGGCCAAGCTCACCCTCGGCAAGGTCAGCACGGCGTTCAGCGAAACGGTGGCCCAGGGCCAGGTCGTCTCGATGTCGCCAGCTCCTGAGACCTCGGTGAAGAAAGGCACAGCCGTCGCCCTCGTGATCAGCAAGGGCCGTCAGCCGATCCAGCTCCAGGACTGGGCCGGCAAGCCGGCCGACCAGGCAGTCAAGGCACTGAGCGATGCCAAGCTGAAGGTCGATGCCACCAAACAGGACTGGCACGACACCATCCCCAAGGGATCGGTCATCCTCCAGTCCCCGTCGACCGGGACGCTCTACCAAGGGGACCTGGTCACGTTGGTCGTCTCCAAGGGCCCGCAGCTCGTGGTGGTTCCCGATCTCTTCGGCATTCAGGAGAAGGAGGCGACGTCGATCCTGGAGGGTCTGGGCTTTCAGGTGAAGATAAGGCGCATTCTCGGTGGCTCCTTCGGCACGGTCCGGCTGCAGTCGATCGACGCAGGCGCTGCGGCACCAAAGGGCTCAACCATCACGCTCACCGTGGTCTGAAGGCCCACGCCCGTGACTTCAGCGCGTTCTCGTCTCGTCGCCACCCTGTTGCTGGTCGCCATCACCTCGGTCTGGGGTTCGACGTTCTACCTGATCCGCGACGTCGTTCGAGTGCTACCCCCGACCGACTTCCTCGCAGTGCGTTTCACGATCGCTGCGGCCGCGATGGTGGCCGTGTTCTGGCGGCAGCTCCTGGCCGTCAGCAGGCGCGAGGTCCGGATCGGAGTCGGCCTCGGCCTCGTGTATGCCATGGCCCAGATCCTGCAGACCGTCGGTCTGGCGCACACCGAGGCCTCGCGATCCGGCTTCATCACCGGCACCTACGTCGTGCTGACCCCCATCTTCGGCGCCATTCTGCTCCGAGACCGCATACCCAGAACGACCTGGCTGGCTGTGCTCATGGCGGCGGCGGGGCTGGCGACGTTGTCACTGACCGGCCTGGGTGCCGGGTTTGGAAGCAGTTCCGGTTTCGGCTTCGGTGAGGGCGTGACCCTGCTCGCGGCCGCCTGCTATGCGCTGCACATCATCGGCCTGGGGCGATACTCCTCTCCTGCGTCGGCAGCCGGGCTCTCCACCGTCCAGATGATCACGATCGCCGTGGTATCCCTCATTGCCGCCGTCCCGGGCGGGATCGAGCTTCCGAGCGGTCGCGGCGGGTGGACGTCGGTGCTCTATATGGCGCTGGTTGCCGGCGCTGTCGCCATCTGGGCACAAACCTGGGCGCAGTCCCATCTGACCGCGACTCGCGCCGCCATCGTGATGACCCTCGAACCGGTGTTTGCGGCCGCGTTCGCGGTGGCGTTGGGCGGCGAGTCGTTGACCTTGAGGATGGTCCTCGGCGGAGTCATGGTCCTGGCCGCCATGTACACGGTGGAGCTCTTCGGCCGGCGCGCTGACGCGACCGCCGAGGAGGACCCCCCGGCCGAGCTGCTCCATCACGAGCTCTGACGAGAGCCTCACGTGGACGGCAATCCGCTGACCGCTCAGGTCATGAGGGTAGGTCGCCGACCTCGTCGAAGACCGCGTAGGCGTTTCGTCCGGCGCGCTTGGCGCGGTACATGGCAGAGTCCGCCTGACGCACCAGCTCGTCCACATCCAGCTTGTCGGCTGCACGGCAGAAAGCCAACCCGACACTTGCCGTCACGCGCCACTCCTGATCGTGATGCCGGATGGGTTCTGCGGCCGCTTCCAGGATCCGCTGTGCCACAT
>JBDTMW010000023.1:0-14032 GCA_039934065.1 Actinomycetota bacterium
GGATCCGGTAGAGCCAGGCCTTGAGATTGGTGCCGGGCTTGTACTGGTGGAAGGCTGCGAACGCCTTGGTGAACGTCTCCTGGACGAGGTCCTCGGCATCGGTCGGGTTGCGGGTCGTCCGAAGAGCTGCGCTGTAGAGCTGGTCCAGGAAAGGCATCGCCTCGGCCTCGAAACGCGCGATCCGCTCAGCAGGCGACTCGGTGCTCACGTCAACGACCGGCTCGTCAAAGATCGGCTCCATGCCAATCGGCTCGGCAATGATCGGCTCGACGCCCCTCGGCTGGTTTTGCGGGCGGGGAGCATTCGGCACGGCTGGGGAGGGTTGCTGGTCAGCTGTCATCAAGAACCAGCCTAACGCGGGGACGGCACCCTTACTTCCGGAGCCAAGGCCGATCTGGGGGGCTCCAGAGACCGGAGCCAGCTGAGCAGTGAGGAACACGTCGCTCCTTGCAAGGCGATCGAGGGCGGGTCACCTGCATCAACAACCACGATCGCGCGGGACATTCCCGGCCCCCACCCCCGTCGAACCACGGACAACCAGCTCCGCCAGGATCTGACCGGGTTCGGCCATGACCTCGCCGCGCACTTTGGCCAGGAGCACCTCGACTGCGCTCCGCCCGATCTCGGCGAAGTCCTGACGAATCGTGGTGAGCGGCGGCCAGAAGTGTTTCGCATCCGGGATGTCGTCGAAGCCCACCACGCTGACGTCTCGCGGGATGTCGAGACCGGCGTCGCGGAACGCATGCATGAGCCCGAGCGCCATATGGTCACTCGCTGCGAACACGGCGGTGAAGTCACGAGAACGCAGGAGCTCCTGGCCCGCGTGGTAGCCGAACTCGGCAGTCCAGTCACCCAGGATCGGCGGATTGGTGTTGAGCTCGGCGCTGTCGATCTCGTCGAGGAAGCCCCGCATCCTGGCCTCGGCCTCGATCCAGTCCTGCGGCCCCCCGAGGTGGATGATCTCGCGGTGACCCATGTCGATCAGATGACGGGTGGCCATGCGCGCGCCCGCGACCTGATCGGCAGGGACGAGATTCTCCGCGCGACCCGTGGGCTGAAAGCTCACGTACGGCACGTCGATCGACATGCGCTCGAGAACGTCGAACACCCGCACCTGGGGGGCGATGACGACGAGGCCCTCGACCGCCTGTTCCATCAAGTGCTCAAGAGCTTCCGAGATGGACGTCGGGTCCGACGCCGCCAGGTTGGCGATGTTGACGTAGTAGCCGGCGGCCCGGGCGGCATCCTGGATCGCGACGACACTCCTAGCGGGGCCGTAGCCGGCACTCGACGCGGACAGCACGCCGATCGTGCGCGAGTGGCGGGTGACCAGCATCCGTGCGGCACGGTTGGGCCGGTACTGGATGTCCTCCATGACCTGGGTCACGCGCGCTTTGGTCGACTCACGAATGCTCGGGTGGTTGTTGAGCACCCGCGAAACGGTCTGGTGCGAAACGCCTGCAAGGCGCGCGACGTCCCGAATGCTGGGCGCGCGGTCTTTGGGCAGCTGAGTCGGCACAGGAACCTTCATCGTGTGAACGGTCACAAATGTGAGCCAGCTCAATTATGCACACTTCCGCCCAGCCCACCCGTGCGCCGCCGTTCTGGTCTGAGAAGCCGACGAGCTATGGCGGTGGAACAGGAGAAGACTTGTCGAGAGAGACCAGTACTTCTGACAGGAACGTCCGCGCGATCTCGACAACGTCCGCCGGGGTCTTGGTGAACGAGTGGCTGCCACGAGCGGACTCCACCGCGGCAGAGCCACCCAGCGCAGCACGAACCTCCTCGGGGCTGCCGAAGGGATCCGTCTTCCCCTGTATGACGGCCAGCCGGATCCCGGCGCCCGTCACCATCTGCGCCTCAGCGGCCCGCGATCTCTCAGGTCTTCCCGGCGGGTGCAACGGGAACGCCAACGCCAGCACAGCATCAGCGACAACGGTTTTGGCCGTTCGAGCGGCCACCCGCGCACCGGAGCTGCGGCCACCGGTCACCAGCGGCCGCGGCAGCGCACCGCGCCCGGAGGTCAGCTCCCCCATGACGGCAAGCCACGCCACGTCCAGCTGGGCGGGAGGCGTAGCCACCGTTCGCCCAGCCACGCGCCACGGCTGCTCGACCAGCACCACCAGCCACCCCTGCGCCGTCAGGCTCGTCAGTGCAAGGAGGTCGGCCGACCACGACGAACCCCCAGCTCCATGCCCGAGAACCAGCGACCCACATGGATGGGGCGGGCGCCAAAAATGCGCGCGCGCCATACCCACCGGAGTATGAATCTCCTTAACGCTCTTGCGAACTGGCACGTGACTCACTCCCCGATGATCTCGCCGGTGGTCGGGTCCACCACTCCCACGAGGTCCGCGCGCATCAGTGGCAGCAGCAGCCGCTCACCGTTGCTGCGCGACGAGTTGACCGCCGTGCTGACCGGGTAGGCGTCGAAACGCCCCGGCTCGGAGAACCCGAGGTGGGCCATCACCGCTGAAAGATCGTTCTGCCCCGGGTCGAGCCAGTCGTCCCATTCGGCACGCTCGAGGACCAGTGGCTGGCGGTCATGGATCCGGTCCAGCCCGGACTCAGCTTTGGTCGTGATGATCGTGTACGTCGTCAGCCAGGCTTCGGGTTCGCCCTCGGCTTTGGACGGGTCGCGCCAGAACTCGTAGAGCCCCGCCATCGCCAGTGGCGCACCATCTGAGCGGTGAATGAAGAACGGCTGTTTTCGCGGTCTCCCTTTGCCATCAACGGCGGTGGGGCTCGCCTGCCATTCGAACCACCCATCAGCGGGGACAAGACAACGTCGGACCGCGGCGGCCCGGGCGAATGCCGGCTTGTCCAAGAGGGACTCAGAACGGGCGTTGATGAGCCGCAGTCCCACCTTGACGTTCTTGCTCCAGCTGGGCACCAGCCCCCATGTCAGCAAACGCAGCTGGCGCAATGGCGCCACGCCAGAGTCGCCCTGAACTGCTCGTGTCATGACCACCGGCGCCTGCTTCGTCGGTGCCATGTTGTAGTCCGGCTGGCCGGCTGGTGGGCTCTGCGGAGTCGCGAGGATGCTTCGCGATGCCTGCCAGGTACGGTCCTCGTCGACCTCGAACTGCTCGACCAGATCCTCGGGGCGCGAGCTGGACGCGTATCGACCGCACATGCACTCAGCCTAGATATCCAACGACCTCGGTGAACAACTACGGTAGGAACAGCACGGACGACACCCGAGGAGATCTCAGATGACAGTGGTTCGACGGATAGCCCGTCCAATGCTCGCAACCTTCTTCGTGGCCAGTGGCCTGGATGCCCTCCGCCACCCTGGGGCCCGCGCGCAGGCCGCTGCGCCGTTGGTCAAGGCGCTCTCCGGCCGGTTGAACATCCCCGACGACCCGGAGATGATGGTCCGTGCCAACGGCGCCACGATGCTGGCCGCAGGCACGATGCTGGGTCTGGGCAAGTTCCCCAGACTGGCTGCCCTGGCTCTGGCCGGTGCGCTCGTGCCGTCCACCTATGCCAGACACCCCTTCTGGGCCATCGAGGATCCAGCCGAGAAAGCCCGGCAGAGGGTCCAGTTCGTGAAGAACATCAGCCTGCTGGGGGGCGTCCTGCTCGCCTCGGTCGACACGGCCGGCAAGCCCGGGCTGGCCTACCGGACCAGGCAGGTCGGAGCCGACGCGCGCCGCCAGGCGGCACTGACCAGACGCGAGGCACGGCACGCCGCCACGTCCGCCCGACGTTTCGCCAAGAGCGCCCTTGACTGACTGGCTGTCCCCCCACGCTGTCGGACCCGTGGACGCCACCATGGCTTTGCCGGGGAGCAAGTCGCTGACCAACCGCTATCTCGTGCTGGCCGCTCTGGCCAACGGAGCGTCACGGCTTCGGCGGCCCCTGCGCTCTCGCGACAGCATGCTCATGGCCGAAGCGCTGCGTTCGCTGGGCGTCTCGGTGACTGACCTGCCTGGCAGCGAACCCGACTGCGACGACTGGCTGGTCACCCCGGGGGTGCTCTCCGGCGGTACATCAGTGAACTGCGGACTCGCGGGCACGGTGATGCGGTTCCTGCCGCCAGTGGCCGCCCTCGCCGCCGGTTCGGTCCGCTTCTACGGTGACGCCCATGCCGCGCGCCGTCCGATGGCTCCGGTCATCGATGCCTTGCGCAGCCTGGGCGCGTCAGTCGACGACGATGGTCGCGGGGCGCTGCCCTTCACCGTCCAGGGCTCCGGCCGTATGCCTGGTGGCCCGGTCACCGTCGATGCGTCGTCGTCGTCGCAGTTCATCTCAGGCCTGCTCCTTGCCGGGGCTAGATACGAGCAGGGCATCACCGTCCATCACGTCGGCAAGCCCGTTCCCAGCGAGCCGCACATCGACATGACCGTCGAGGTGCTGCGGGACGCGGGCGTCATCGTGAACGACTCCGAGCCCGATACATGGCGGGTCGAGCCCTCTGAGGTTCAGTCCCTCGATGTCGAGGTCGAGCCGGACCTGTCCAACGCTGCCGCGTTCCTCGCCGCGGCCGTGGTCACTGGCGGCACCGTGCGGGTCCCCGGATGGCCCCAGCACACGACCCAGGCCGGCGACGCGATCCGCGACATTCTCGACGCGATGGGTGCCGACGTGCTGTTAGAGCGCTCAGGCCTGACCGTGAAGGGCAATGAGCGGATCAGCGGGCTCGACGTCGACCTGCATGACGCCGGCGAGCTCACACCCGTCGTCGCGGCCATCGCGTCGCTGGCCGACTCCCCGTCCCTGATTCGCGGGATCGGACATCTGCGCTGGCACGAGACCGACCGTCTGGCTGCGCTCTCCGCCGAGATCAACGCTCTTGGCGGATCCGTCGAAGAGACCGCGGACAGCCTCCGAATCACGCCGAAACTGTTGCGGGGCGGCCTTTTTCACACGTATGACGACCACCGCATGGCGATGGCCGCGGCCGTGCTCGGCCTGCGCGTGCCTGGCGTCGTCATCGAGAACGTCGAGACCACGGACAAGACGTTGCCCGGTTTCGCTGCTCGATGGACTCGTCTGCTCGACGGCGACGATCACAGGCCCGGCGGCAGCGCCGGGTCGGGGCGCCGATGACTCCACGGGCGCGCACCTACGACGAGAGCGATGTCCGGATCAGGCCGAACCGCAGGGGCTCCCGGCCACGCACCAAGGATCGCCCGGCGCACGAGGATGCCATCCCCGGTTTCGTGACCGGGGTCGACCGCGGTCGCTACACGCTGATCGTCCACGACGGCGGCGAGCGTGTGGTGGTCGCGATGAAGGCCCGCGAGCTCGGACGCAAGAGCGTCGTCATCGGTGACGAGGTGGCGCTGGTGGGGGATACCACCGGGGGCCCTGACTCACTGGCAAGGATCGTTCGCGTCGAGCCACGCCGGACCGTTCTGCGCCGGACCGCCGATGACACCGACCCCGTCGAACGCATCATCGTGGCCAACGCCGAGCAGCTCGTCATCGTGACAGCCCTGATGGACCCCGAACCGCGACCCCGCATGATCGACCGTTGTCTGGTGGCGGCCTACGACTCGGGGATGGAGCCGCTCCTGGTCCTGACCAAGGCCGATCTGATCGACCCGGCACCGTTCCTGGCGCACTACTCGATGCTCGAGGTCCGTCACCTGGTGACGTCACGTGACCCCGTCACCCATGACTGGGTCGGGCTTAAACCGTTGCAGGACCTGTTGATTGGCCGCGTCAGCGTGTTCATAGGCCACTCTGGCGTGGGCAAGTCGACGCTGGTCAACTCTCTGGTCCCCGGCGCGGAGCGGGCCGTGGGCGTGGTCAACGACGTCACCGGACGTGGTCGGCATACATCGTCGTCGGCGGTGTCTCTGAGGCTGCCGGGCGGCAACGGCTGGGTCGTGGACACCCCCGGCGTCCGTTCGTTCGGGCTTGCCCACGTCGACCTCTCCAGGATCATCCAGCACTTCCCCGACCTCGAGCCGGGCACCGACCAATGCCCTCGCGGCTGCACTCATGACGAAGAGGAATGCGGCCTGGATGCCTGGGTGGAGTCGGGTCGTGCCGGCCCGGCCGGACGGTCCCGGCTGGACTCGCTTCGTCGCCTGCTCCGTGCCCGCACGCCCCAGACCGGCGACTAGCCACTTCCGGTGGGTGCTGGCAACGACGCCCTTCCAGAGTGCGTCAGCACCCACGTGTCAGGCGGTCCGGGAGTTCAGTGGACACGTGTGATGCCCACGGGTGACTCCGTGGCGGTCGCCCCTTTCCAGACCATCAGCGGCTAGCGTGGCCGCGTGCCCGTTTATGACGATGACCTGCGCCTCGCGCACGTGCTTGCCGATGCCGTAGAGCGGATCACGATGGCTCGCTTCCGAGCCGAGGACCTGGTGGTCGAGTCCAAGCCGGATCTGACGCTGGTCAGTGACGCGGACCGCTCGGCCGAGGAGATGGTCCGCCACCAGCTCAAACGCACCCGGCCACGCGACGCGGTAGAAGGCGAGGAGTTCGAGACCACAGGTCGCGGCCCACGGCGCTGGGTCATCGACCCGATCGACGGTACCCACAACTTCGTGAGAGGCGTCCCTGTCTGGGCCACCCTGATCGCGCTTGTCGACGACGGTCAGCCGGTTCTCGGCCTCGTCGCGGCGCCTGCGCTGGGCCGCCGCTGGTGGGCAGCCAACGGCTCCGGCGCGTGGAGCGGTCGCAGTTTGTCGAGTGCGAAAAGGATTGGCGTATCGAAGGTCTCGCAGATTTCGGACGCCTCGATGTCCTACTCCAGCATGGGTGGCTGGAAGAAACACGACCGCTACCAGGAGTTTCTGAGCCTGGCCGACGACTGCTGGCGAACCCGGGCCTACGGGGACTTCTGGTCCTACATGCTCGTCGCAGAAGGTGCCGTCGACATCGCCGCGGAACCAGAGCTTCAGGTCTACGACATGGCCGCGCTGGTGCCCATCGTCACCGAAGCCGGCGGGCGGTTCACCTCACTGGACGGAACGCCCGGGCCCTGGGGTGGCAACGCGGTAGCGACCAACGGGCTGCTCCACGACGAAGTGCTCGCCCGCCTCGGCTGAACCCCGCGCGAGGAGGGGCAGGTCGCGCTCAGGCGGGAAGGACGGTGACCTCGCCGCGCCCGAGCCCACGCACGCCGTCGGCATAGAGGCTGGCGTCGCCCACCACGACGACGGTCCACTGGCCATCGACATAGCGGTTGTAGGTCGCCGCCAGAGCCGCTGCATCAAGATCCTCGAGCTCACGAAGGGTGGCCGTCGTGAACTCGGTGGTCAGTCCTTCGAGGGCCAGCCCGGCAGCCTCATCGGCAACAGTGTCGGCGGTCGCATAACGACCCGGCGCGGTCTTGCCGACAAAGTCGACACCCGCCTGGGTCTCGTCCTCGGTGAAGCCCTCGCGGGCACTGTCCAGAATGTCGAGCAGAAGCCCCAGCGCCTCAACCGTGGAGTCCTCACGAACCGAGCCGCTGGTCAGGAACATGCCCCCGCGCCGGCGAGGTCGAAAGCCCGAGCGGATGCCATAGGTGAACCCCTTGTCCTCGCGCAGAACGGCATCGACCCGGGCGTTGGGGGAACCACCGACGACGAATCCCAGCACCGGGTATGGCGCCCAGCCGCCTTCGACGCGGCGGTCCGGCCCGGGACAACCGACGTAGAACTCGGTCTGCACGGATCCGGGGCGGTCGAGGAAGACGATGCGTGCGGCGTCGACGGCCCGGGCGGCCTCGCGTGCCTCGACCACCTCGGATGATGCTGCGCTCCATGAGCCGAGCGCCTCTTGCACCTCGGACACGACGTCCAGATCGCTCAGATCCCCGGACACGACGATCGTTGAGCCCGAGGGAACGACGCGAGCGGCGTGGAAGGTGGCCAGGTCCTGCGGCGAGATCGCCGAGACGGTCTCCTTCGCCCCTGCGGTCGGGCGTGAGGCTCGCTCGTCGGCGGCGAAGTACGTCGCGATGAACTCGATCGCCGCTCGTTGACCTGGCTGCGCCCGCTCCTGGTCGATCTCCGCCAGCCGGATCTTGACGTGCCTGGAGACCTCGTCCGAAAAGAAGGCCGGCTCTCGGACGGCCTGGCTGAGCAGGTCGAGCGCTGCGCTCAGGTTGCGCTTTGGCACATCGATATCGACGATCAGACCCGACTCGCTGACACCCGCACCGAGGGCAATTCCCTTACGTTCCAACAGCTCCGCGAACTCTTCAGCGGTATGGCGGGCAGTTCCCTCATCGAGGGTCCGCGCCATGATGGTGCCGATGCCTTCGAGCTCTCGTGGTTCGAGCTCCAGAGAGAAGGGGACGGCCAGGCGCACCGAGATCACGTACTGGCCCGGGATGTCGTAGCTGACCACGCCGAGTCCGTTGCCGAGCGCGGACCGTCGCGCCTCGGGGAAGGACCACGGCAGGGGCGGGCTCACGTCTGGTCGCGCGATGATGCTCTCCTGCTTGGTCATGAGGCATCTCCGTCCTGCTTGAGGTACGCGACAACGACGCGGGACTCGGGCATGAGCCACAGGGCGGCAGCCTGCTGCACCTCGGCGGCAGTCACCTCGCTGAAGCGGTCAAGGAAGGTGTTGATGTAACCGGGGTCGCCCTGCAATGTCGCGAAATGACAGATGTGGTCGGCTCGCTCCTCCTGACTGGCCAGCGAAGACAGCCACCCCCGTTCGGTCTGGGCCACGGCCGACTCCATCTCGATCTCGGCCGGCCCCTCGGCTGCAAACCGGGTCAGCTCCTCGCACACGGCGGCCTCGACGGCCTCGGCCGTATAGCCGTCCGCCACATCAACCGCCATGAACCCCAACGAGACTCCGTCCACAAAGCCCATCGCGTG
The DNA here is from genome assembly GCA_039934065.1 of Actinomycetota bacterium. Lineage (GTDB taxonomy): Bacteria > Actinomycetota > Actinomycetes > Actinomycetales > Dermatophilaceae > UBA4719. The sequence goes on from JBDTMW010000023.1 coordinate 8,784, forward strand.
AGCTGAGACGCTGGTGACAGCCTGCTCGCGGCGGACCAGTCGCCGGTACAGCCGCGAGGTCGCGAGCCCGCCGATGATGTCCATCGCCAGAGAGCAGGCGAAGAACTCGGGGGTGTCATCGACCGGAAGCCTGAAGGCGATATGGAGGCGGTCGGCGGGAACATCCTCGAGGTGTTCGTCATGGACCGGCTCCGACAGCGGGGGCAGGGGCTCGACCGGCTCGCGAGAAGGAGACGCGGTGGCTTTCAGCGAGCCAAAATAGCGCTCTGCTGCTGCGAATCCCTCATCCGGAGTGAGGTCACCGACCAGCGTGAGCACGGTGTTGTTGGGCCCGTAGTAGCGGCGGTAGAAGTCGTGCACATCCTGCACGCTGGCGGCATCAAGATCCTCCATCGAACCGATGGTGGCGTGATGGTAGGGGTGGCTCTTGGGGAAGATCGCCGCGTAGATGTCGATGAGGGCGTTGCCGTAGGGGACGTTGTCGTAGCGCTGTCGCTTCTCCTCCTTGACCACGTCGCGCTGGTTGTCGAGGTTCTCCTGGTTGACGGCGTCGAGCAGGTTGCCGTGTCGGTCGGCCTCCATCCACAGGGCCAGATCCATCGCCCCGCGAGGCATCGTCTCGAAATAGTTGGTGCGGTCGAACCAGGTCGTGGCATTGAGTCGCCCGCCGGCCGCCATCAATGCCGAGAAGTGCTCCCCCGACGACACGTTGCGCGAACCCTGGAACATCAGATGCTCAAAAAGGTGCGCGAATCCGGTGCGACCCTCGGCCTCGTGGCGCGAGCCCACGTTGACCCAGAGGTTGACAGTGACGTTCGGGACGCTGTGGTCCTCGTTGACGATGACCCTCAGGCCGTTGTCCAGCGTATGTTCGGCGATCTGGTAGTCGAGCGGCATGGGCCCCACCCTAGGCGACGGGCGCTCCCGGGGCGGGACAAGCCGGGTGAGGTCCGATGGGCCACCGGGATGACGAAACCAGCGGTCAGTGACGAGACCTGCGCCCCAGAAGGTAGCCCACGATGAAAGCCACGGGGCCAAGTGCCCTGGCGGCATACCGGGTGAGAAGAACGCGGCCAACGGTGCTGAGCAGGTGTAGCTCATCGTCCACACGGGGCGCAGGTGCTGGTGGCAACCGGTTGGGAGTCCCCGGCGCACTGGACGCGCCCGCACCACCGAGGATGTCCGGATGGGGAACATCGACGAGAGGGGTACTGGCGACCTTCGGCGCCGGCGCGACCTCCGCCACCGGAGCCAGGCCCGCAGACGTGGAGGCGGTGTTCGGTGATCCCAGCTTGACCTGCAGGCAGGCGACGAACTGCTCGAGCAGCTTGTCGCTGACGTCCTGCATCACGCCTCTGCCGAACTGGGCTGGCTTGCCGGTGACAGCGAGATCAGTGGTCACCTGCACCGCCGTCCCGTCGCCGTCGGCCGTGAGCTGCGCCGTGACCTTTGCACTGGCCGTACCGTTGCCACGCTTGTCCCTGCCCGTGGCCTCGATCACGGCCCGTCGCGCTTGCACGTCGCGCTGGACGTAGGTGCCAATTCCGTTGTACTGCATGGCGATCGGGCCGAGCTTGATCTTCGCCGATCCGGTGAACTGGTCGCCGTCAACCGAGATCAGCGTCGCCCCGGGGAAGCACGGCGCGACCACCTCGGGGTCGTTGAAAGCCGCCCAGGTCTCTTCGACGGAGGCCGGGACCGTGAACTGGTGCTCGAGTTCCACTGCTATCCCCGGTCAGCCCACCGCGGCCAACACGGCCCGACGCGCCAGCACCGATGCCAGGTGACGGCGATAGTCGGCATCGCCGTTCAGGTCGCTCGGTGGTCGGGTCCCCTCGGCTATGTCCGCGACGACTGCGGCGATCGCCGAGGCGTCAGAGGCGAGACCCACCAGCGCCTGCTCGACGGCCGTTGCGCGAACAGGGACGGGTCCCATGTTGGTCAGCGCCACCCGGGCCTGCGCGATGACACCGCCCTCGATGCGGACTGTCGCGCCCACAGCGACGATCGACCACTGCTGGGCGACCCGTGAGAACTTCTCGTAGTGAGCACCCCACCCGGTCCGCTTGGGGATCCGGACCTCGGTAAGGATCTCGCCCTGGCCGATGGCGGTCGTAAACATGTCCTGGAAGAAGTCGGCAGCGGCGACGGTGTGTGCCCCATCGGGTCCGGCGATGACGAAGGACGCGTCCAGGGCAAGCGCGGGAGCCAGCAGATCACCGGCCGGGTCGGCATGGGCCAGTGCCCCACCGAACGTCCCGCGATGACGGACCTGGGGATCGGCCACGGTCTTGGCAGCTTTGCTCAGCAGCAGCGCATGCGTTGCCACCATTGATGATCGAGCCACCTCATCGTGCGATGTCATGGCGCCGATCACCAGGGCGTCGCCTTCCTCTCGGATCCCGCGCAGGGACGCGACCCGGCCAAGGTCGACAACGACCTCGGGCGCAGCCAGCCGCAGCTTGAGCAACGGGATCAGGCTCTGTCCGCCGGCCAGGACCCTGACGTCACCGGCAGAGCCGAGCAGCCGCAGGACCTCCTCGACGCTGGTCGGGGCGTGATAGTCGAAGGCTGCAGGGATCATGCCGCACCACCCTTGTCGGAAGCTGGCTTGGTCGAAGCTGCAGCGCTGGATAATGCTGCAGCGCTGGATAATGCTGCCTGGATCGCACGCCACACCGTCTGCGGGGCGCATGGCATGACGACGTCCCTGACGCCCAGATGCCTGATGGCGTCGATCACGCCGTTGACGATGGCCGGGGTCGAGGCGATCGTCCCTGCCTCGCCAACACCCTTGACGCCCAAGTCGTTCGTGGTCGAGACCGACACCGTCCGATCGGTGATGAAGGACGGCAGATCGGCGGCGCTCGGCACCAGGTAGTCGACAAAGGAACCAGAGACCAGGGTGCCGTTCTCGTCATACACCGCCTCCTCGAAGAGAGCCTGCGCGATGCCCTGTGCGAGCCCTCCATGGACTTGGCCCTCGACGATGAGCGGGTTGACCACGTTTCCGATGTCGTCGACGCAGACGTACTTGCGGATCTTGACCGCACCCGTCTCGGTGTCGACCTCCATCGCCGCGAGGTGCGTGCCGTGGGGGAACGAGAAGTCCACCGGGTCGAAGGTGGCGTCGGCGTCGATACAGGGCTCAAAGCCGTCCGGCAGGTTGTGCCCCTGGAACGCAGCGAAGGCCGTCTCACCCAGCGCCATCCCCTTGTCGGTGCCCTTGACCGTGAAGCGGCCGCCGGCGAACTCGACGTCGTCGGCACTGGCCTCGAGCAGGTGAGCCGCTACGGTGCGGGCCTTCTCGATGACCTTGTCGGCGGCCTTGACGACTGCCATCCCGCCCACCACCAGCGACCGGGAGCCATACGTATCAAGGCCTCTCGGGGAGATCGCCGTGTCCCCGTGCAGGACCTCGACGTCCTCGAAGGGAACGCCCAGCCGGTCGGCGACGATCTGGCTCCATGCCGTCTCGTGCCCCTGACCGTGCGCGCTGGTACCGGTGACGACCTCGACCTTGCCTGTGGGCAGCACCCGAACCGACGCGTGTTCCCAGCCGCCGCCAACGTAGTTCAGCGCGCCTAGAACCCGAGAAGGCGCCAGTCCGCACATCTCGGTGAAGGTCGAGACGCCGATGCCGAGCTGGACCGGGCCACCGGACTCACGGCGCTGTCTTTGCTCAGCGCGCAGCTCGTCGTAGCCGAACAGCTCCTTGGCTCTTGCGGTGGCCGCCTCGTAGTTGCCCGAGTCATACGTCATGCCCGCAACGGTCGAGAAGGGGAACTCCCCATGCTTGATCCAGTTCTGCTCACGCAGCTCGATCGGGTCTCGCCCCAGCTCGGCGGCGAGGTCGTCCATCAGTCGCTCGATCGCGAACGTCGCCTCTGGCCGGCCTGCGCCACGGTAAGCGTCGGTCCACGTCTTGTTGGTGAACACATTGGTGTCTGTGAAGCGGTAGGCGGCGAACTTGTAGATCCCGTTGTACATGAACGCGCCCAGCACCGGGATGCCCGAGGTCACCAGACCCAGGTAGGCACCCATGTCTGCGAGCAGGTCGACCTTGAGCCCGGTGACCGTGCCGTCGTTGGTCGCGGCCAGGGTCAGCCGCTGCAGATGGTCACGTCCGTGATGGCCCGATACCAGGGACTCGGAACGCGTCTCGGTGTACTTGCACGGCTTGCCGGTGTGCTGCGCCGCGAGGACGGTCAGGACCTCCTCCGGCGTGAACTGGAGCTTGCCGCCGAACCCACCGCCGACGTCCGGGGCGATCACCCGGATCTTGCTCTCCGGGATGCCCAGCACCAGCGCCAGGAAGATGCGGACGAAGTGGGGCACCTGGGTGGAAGTCCAGACCGTGAGCTGCTCTCCGGTCGGGTCGACCAGGACCGAGCGAGGTTCCATGAACGCGGGTATCAACCGCTGCTGGCGGATGGTCCGTTCGATGACGACTCCGTCCACCCGAGCCTTGGCAATCTCGTCGTCGACGTCGGTGCCGGTGCCGGCCTGTGCCGAGTCATAGACCCAGGTGGCCGACACGTTGGTGCCCAGTTCTGGATGCGCGTATGGCGCCCCGGCGGCCGCCGCCTCCAGGTCAAGGACCACCGGGAGGCCTTCGTAGTCGACGTCGACCAGCTCCATCGCGTCCCTCGCCTCACGGGCCGTCCGAGCCACGACGACAGCAACGATCTCGCCCGCGAAGCTGACGTGATCCACAGCAACCGCAGGGTGATTCGGGGCTTTCTGGTCAGCGGTGATGGGCCAGGCGCAGGGCAGGCTACCTTGTCTGTCGGCCAGATCGGCGCCGGTCAGCACTGCAACCACGCCAGGCGACGCCTTTGCAGCACTTGTGTCGACCGCAGTGATTCGGGCATGCGCCACGGGACTTCGGACCATCCCGAGGTGAAGCATGCCGGCGACTGACAGGTTGTCGGTGTACCTGGTCCGACCGGTGATGAGGCGCAGGTCCTCCTTGCGCCGTCGCGCCCTGCCGATCTCCGGGACAGCAGCGTCCGCCGCGCGCTCGTCGACGGCGGTCACGACGCGCTCCCGCTGGAAACCGGGGCGCCTGCCGGAGCCGACCCGTTGGCCACCTGTTGCACCGCTCTGACGATGTTCTGGTACCCCGTGCATCGACAGAGGTTGCCCTCGAGGCCCTGACGGATCTCGGTCTCGGTGGGTTCGGGGTTGTCATTGAGCAGGTCGATCGAGGACATGATCATGCCCGGCGTGCAGAAGCCGCACTGGAG